>NZ_JAFQSO010000001.1 GCF_017409525.1 Methanobrevibacter sp.
ATAATCAGAAGCCTGAGAAATCGTTTCACCTTGATATACCATACTTATGACAAGCAATTTACGATACATGTCATAAGAATCTTTGTATTCTTTCATTACATCTTTAATTTCATCCAATTCAAGATGTCCTGCAATTTTTTTGCTTCGTTCAACCATGAATATAACTTTGTATTTCATATGGTATAAACTTTTCGAGAAAAACTATAATATTGTGTAATATTTTTTTTCCTTAGTCATGCGGAGTAATACTTCTTGTTTTCAAACATTGGTAATTATATGTTGGTAATATATGTATCAAATGCCGTAGTGTCGTTTATTCAGTAATATATCTTAAAATGGTAATTTTATATATTCTTTTTAATTTTTTTTATTATTTTTACTATGCTTTTCACTAATTTTTAATTATTTTCATTATTTTGTTAAATTTTAGGATTGTTTTCAGATTTGCGAATGATATGTTGGAGCGGTGAATATTTTTTTTAAAATATTATTATATTTGTATATTCAATAAATATGAATTTTAATACTTTTTAGTTTAGAGGTGCACGATTTCTCATATGTTTATTATTGAAAACATAGATTTGAATATGTTTAATCTTCTAATTAAATTTTATAAAATATTCACTTTTTTCCTAATTTCATTAAGTAAAGTTTATATATTAATAGCATCTGATATAGATATCACCATAGACTCTCCATGTGTGTTAAAAGATTAACACTCGTTATATAATGGAGGGGGTGTATTATGAATAAAAAAGAGATATTGACAATAATATTATTAATATGTGTTATCTTCTCACTACAGGCAGTATCTGCTGCCGACAGTGGATCAGATAGCACTGACGGTAACGTCTTGTCAGTTGATAATAATGTCTCTTCATACGCACTTCCTAACTCCGAATCGAATGGCCTGGTAGGAAATGCGAATGAAGGTTCATTTACTGACTTACAAGGCATTGTAAACGGAGGGTCAGATATTATTCTGGCTAAGAACTATACTTATAATAGTGCTACAGATAGCGCACTCATAACAGGTGTTAAAATAACTGGTACTAAAACAATCAATGGTAACGGTAATGTAATCATTGATGGAAATCACATGTCCAGAATATTCTTTATCGCACCAGGCGCTAATGTAACATTGAAAGGAATTACATTTGTTAATGCAAATGCAACTGTTATGCCAGATGGCACTACTCTAGTAGGTCACGGAGGGTCTATATTTACTAAAGGAGTAGTCCACATTGACAATTGTATATTCAGGGATAACACTGCTACTAAAGCTAATGGTGGTGCTGTATTCATTAACGGTTTCGGCAGTACAATTACCAATTCCTACTTTGAAAACAACAGGGCTATCAAGAATCCTAACAACATGCAAACTGGTGTAGGTGGATCTGTATTCCTGAACGCTTCCAACATCACAATCAAACATTCCGAATTTATTAAAAATTGGGCAGGAATGAACGGTGGTGGTGTCGGTAGTAGTGGTAACGGTATCCAAAATTGTACTATAACTAACTGTACTTTCACTTCCAATACTGCTAATGGTTCAGCTGGTGGTATAGGTATGCAAAGTAGTAACTTCCGTGTATGTGATTCTACCTTCAAATATAATGAAGCTAAAGGAATGTTTACTATGTATCCTGGAAATGGTGGTGGAATAGTAATGAGAGGTTGGGACAGTTATGCATATAACTGTACCTTCATTAACAATACTGCTAAACAACATGGTGGTGCAGCATTCTCAACCAATACAACATATAATCCTCTAAACAATAATACTGGTTTTGTACTTTGTACCTTCATAAACAACACTGCCGGTTCCAATGGTGGTGCTGTTGATTGGGCCGCTGGTGCTACTCATGGTTATATTGAAGACTGTACTTTCACCAATAACACTGCTAAACGTAGTGGTGGTGCAGTACATTGGAGTGGTCACTATGGTATTATAAGTAACTCTACATTTACTAATAATAATGCTACTGGTGAGGTAACTAGTGAGATTGGTGGTATCACTGGTGGCGGTGATGGTGGTGCTATAGTATGGGTAGGTAGTTATGGTATTATTAATAATAGTTGTATCTTTACCGATAACTATGCTAAGAACCGTGGTGGTGCAATATACTTGCATGGTAACTCTACCGAAAACTGTACTAATATTACTGTGTATTGTTGTATGTTTGTAAGTAACTATGCAGGTATTAATGGTGGTGCTGTAGATTGGCATGATGGTTCACATGATGGTGGTATATACAAGTCCTCATTTGACAATAATGCTGCTGGTTCCAATGGTGGTGCAGTATTCTGGAGTGGTCACCATGGTGAAATATTGAATTCCAACTTCACAAATAACACTGCTAAAGGTTTACTTAAGGATGAACATGGTAATATTGGTGATGGTGGTGCAGTCATCTGGTCAGGTATTAACGGTACTGTTGAAAACTGTAGGTTCATTGACAATACTGCTAACAAGAATGAAAATTATGATTTCGGTGGTCGTGGTGGTGCTATATACCTACAAAACTGTACTCATGGCAACTGTGAAAACACCACATTTAGGGATGTCTACTTTAAAAACAACACTGCAGGCACCAACGGTGGTGCTGTAGACTGGCATTCAGGAGCACATGACGGTCTTGTTGAAAACGCTACATTTATCAACAACACTGCTAAACGTTCTGGTGGTGCTATTTTCTGGAACGGTCACAACGGTACTATCAGGAATGCTAATTTCACCAATAACAGAGCTTTGGGTATTGTTAATGCTACAAGTGTTTTAGGCGACATCACTTCTGGTGGTGACGGTGGTGCTGTAATGTGGTCTGGTGCTTTAGGTACTGTTGAAAATGTTAGATTCATCAACAACACTGCTGCCAAACGTGGTGGAGCAGTATTCTTGCAGTCCGCAGCGAATGAAACTTGTGATAATGTTAAATTTGATTGGTGTGTCTTCATTGACAATAATGCAGGTACTAATGGTGGTGCTATTGACTGGCAAGAAGGAGCATCACACGGTAATGTATCTAATTCCAGATTTGAAAACAACATTGCTAACAGATCAGGTGGTGCAGTATTCTGGAGCGGTCACAACGGTACAGTTCACAACTCAAACTTCACAAACAACAAAGCATTAGGAATCGCTGAAGGAAAAACACCTGCAGGTATTATAACTTTAGGCGGAGATGCTGGTGCTTTAATGTGGAACGGAGCTATTGGTACTATAGATGAATGTATGTTCATCAATAACACCGCAGCTAAACGTGGTGGAGCAGTGTTCATGCAGGAAGGTGCGACAGAAAATTGTTATAACACCACATTCAGTCATTCCAAATTCATCAACAACACTGCAGGCACTAACGGTGGTGCTATCGACTGGCACAGGGGTGCAGCTAACGGTACTATAGAATATTGTTCATTTGAAAACAATATAGCTTATAGGTCTGCAGGTGCAGTATTCTGGAATGGACGTAACGGTACTATCATGCACTCCAATTTCACACAAAATGAGGCAAAAGGTATCGCTTGGGCTATATCAGTTCTAGGAGATAACAACACTGGTGGTGATGGTGGTGCAATTATGTGGTCCGGAGCTGTAGGTTTAGTGGATGATTGTAACTTCATCAACAATACCGCTGCCAAACGTGGAGGAGGTATATTCCTGGAAGGAACCGAAATCGAAAATTGTTATAATACCACATTTGAAAATTCATACTTTGAACGTAATGTTGCAGGTAGTGAAGGTGGTGCTATTAACTGGGATATCGGTGCTGAAAACGGTTATGTATATAATGTGACATTTGTCAATAACACTGCACATGTCAGTGGTGGTGCAGTACACTGGAACGGTTACAACGGTACCATCAGAAATTCAACATTCAAAAACAACAGAGCTATTGGGGATGTATATCTCTACAATATGACTATAACCATGGATAACGTTATTGTTAAAAATGACACTTTGGATGATGCTACTAAATTAACTGACGGTAAATTGTATGTTCTTGTAATCCGTGAAGGAACAAAGCCAATTAAATATGAATTATATGTATCTGAAGCAAGGGAACACGGTCATGTATGGGTAAAACTTGATGAAACAACCGAAATCAAAGCCTCTCCTTTCGATTGGGCTGTTGATGAGTTCTTCGGTGGAAACGGAGGTTCCATCATATGGCACGGAGATGTTGCTCATGTTGACGGCTGTAAGTTCATAGTCTCTGATTCCGCTCGCCGTGGTGGTGCAGCATACATGACCGGTGGGGATCACATAGAGTTTACAAACTGTACATTTGAAAACTGTACTTCAGGTACTAACGGTGGAGGTGTTGACTGGTTAGCAGGCGCTAACTACGGTAAGGTTATAGACTGTAATTTCACAAACACCCGTGCCGCCCGTTCTGCCGGTGCAATCTACTACGATGGGGACTACGGTGAAATGAGAAACATAATCATTAAGAATGCCACTTCTTACGGTGGTGCAATTAATGAAAGTGCTGATAAGCTAGTCAAATATGCCGGCTGGGACTTAAGCCACTGGGATACAAATACTACTGGTGGTGACGCAGGAGCTATTATGTTTACTGGAGACCACATCACTGTTTATAATGTTAATGTCACTGACTGTACTGCTGCAGGTCGTGGAGGAGCAGTATTTTTACAAGACAACCATAATGTTACATTTGAATTATGTTGGTTTGAAAATAACCGTGCATTAGGTATAGCAAATAACACTTTCAATGATCCTTACGACACTTCAAGCGGTCTTAATCGTGAACTCACTGGTGAAGGTGGTGCTATTGGTTTTGACGTAGGTGCAACCGAGAGTTCCATTATCTCATCCACATTCGTCAACAACTATGCTTTAAATTACGGTGGTGCAGTTCACTTCAGGCAAGGTGCATCTGAAGATAAAATTATAAACTCCACATTCGATAAAAACCACGCTAATGAAGATGGTGGTGCATTATACATTGATGGTGATGACTGTGAATTGCACAATTCCACTTTTGACAATAACTATGCAGGTGACGACGGTGGAGCCATATTCTGGAAAGGTCAAGGAGGTACAATATATAATATCACCTGTAACAATAACTCAGGATTAAGTACCCACGGTAACTCCAAAGGAGGAACCATCTGTCTTACAGGTAACGACATATCCCTTTCAGACTCCAGCTTCAAGCAAAGTTATGCAAAAGTTACTGGTGGGGCAATTTTCGTAACAGGTAATAATGTAAACATCACAGGAAGTGACTTCAAAGACTGTAATGCAACTGATTCAACAGGTGGTGCTCTCCACCTTCTAGGTAACAACACTCTGGTTCGTGACTGTACCTTTGAAGAATGTCATGCGGATGCAGGTAATGCAGTTTACACTGAAGGAAACTACATAAAAATTATTAATTCCACTTTCAACAACAACAACGGTACAGGTGACGGTGGAGCATTATACGTATTAGGTCACCATTCCGAATTGCACAATTCCACATTCACCAATAACTTTGCAGGTGATGACGGTGGAGCAATCTACTGGGATGGTGACAAAGGTACAATATATAACATTACCTGTGAAAATAACAAAGGTATCAGTTTCAACGAATCCAATTCCAAAGGAGGAACCATATGTCTTACAGGTGATGACGTAACCATTTCAAACTCCACATTCAAAAACACTTCCGCTAAGGATGACGGTGGAGCTATTTACATATCCGGTAATCATGTTGATGTCATCGATTCAGTGTTCGAAAATTGTAATTCATCAAGTAATGGTGGAGCTATTTATGTACAAGGTGACAATACGGACATTATAGACTCCACATTCGAAAATTGTAACGCGACATTGGGTGGAGCTATTTATGTTGAAGGTGACGGAGCTACCATCTCTGCAGTAATTACAAATACTCAGGCATTAGGCAAAGAATCCTATAATATTACTATTGATAGGAAATACTACAAGGACACACTCAAAGAGATTGGATTTGACATTGAGGATATTATTGAATATCTCAACAACGTAACATTTGAAAATGTCACTGCCGAGAATGTTAAAACTTTAAACAATACTTTAAACGCTCTTAAAGATATTACTGGTCATATATTAGTCGGTGATGGAGTCAATACCACAAACATCACTATCGCTTTGAATTTAGTAAATCAGTTGATTGGAAACCTAACTCAAATCAATTCAACATTATCTGACGGCGGCGATAAAAACATCATACTTAAACTATTAAGTGAGATAAGTGCTGTTGGAGATGAATTGACTGATCTTTATGATGTTTCACAGAATATGGAACTTCCTGGGGATATGAAAAAACAAGTGGATGACATGATTGCATATCTTGATACAGTTGTTCCCGGAACCATATCAACTGCCGATATTGATACTTTAAACAAAACATTAAAAGATATTGAACAAGCTATTGAAAAGATAGTCATCAGTGGCGCATTCAATTCTTCAAGCATCGATGTTGCTTTAAGCTTAATCGATGATTTAAATGCCAAGTTAACTGCAATTGATCCACAACATACATTAACAGGTCTAGATTGCACTGAAGTTGTAAATGAATTGAACAATCTTTCCAAGTTTGCAGAAAGTTTGGTTGTTCCTGAAACCGATGGACGTGGTGGAGCAATCTATATTTCCGGTAACGGTGCTACTATCCATGATTCTGAAATGAGCTACACCACTGCCGTTGACGGAGGTGCAGTATTCATTACCGGAGATGACGTTACAGTCATCAATACATATTTCCATAATATTGAAGCTGTTGAGGACGGTGGTGCAATCTATATCACAGGTCAAAGAGGTAAACTGTACAATTCCAACTTCACCAACAACACTGTAGGTGATGACGGTGGAGCAATCTACTGGGAAGGTAACTATGGTGATATCTACAACATCGTCTGCATAAACAACAACGGTACAGGTGACGGTTTAGGCAATCATTCCTCAACCAAAGGTGGAACAATGATTATTAACGGAGACCACACTACAGTTTCCAAATCCAGTTTCGCCAACAGTTATGCAGCTATTCTGGGTGGAACAATATATGTGACAGGAAACGACGTAAATATTACAGATTCCTCATTCAAGAATTCCACAGTTGGAAACAGTACTGGTGGAGCAATTCACATTTTAGGTAACGGTACCGGAATCCTTAACTGTATCATTGAAGATACTTTCGCACCTGAAAACGGTGGAGCTATATTTGTGGAAGGAAATAACGCTACAATCACTGCCAAATTCAGGAATACCAATGCTACCACTTCCGGTGGTTCTATTTATGTAGATGGAAATAACACATGGATTATAAATTCCACTTTCGACAATACTTATGCATTCGGTCATGACGGTAACGGTGGTGGAGCTATTTACGTAGAAGGTCAATCCGCAACCATTGAAAAATCCAACTTCACACATACCTATGCTAACAGAAACAATCTTGCCAGGGGTGGAGCTATTTTCATCCATGGAAACAACACTGATGTAATTGAATCTAACTTTAAAGAAGCCCACTCCAATATACAGGGTGGAGCAATTTATGTAAACGGTATTAATGCTACTATCAACGGTTCTCAATTTGATACATGTTCTGTTAACAGTCCTGGCTCTGAAGGTGGGGCTATTTATATTAAAGGTGAAAATACTACAGTTGAAGGTTCTAACTTCATTAACTCCACTTCTGTATTAAATGGTGGGGCCATTTATATAAACGGTTTAAATGCTACCGTGAAAGATTCCAACTTCACTGATTCTTCCGTTACTGGTAATGGTGGAACCCCTAGTGGTGGGGCCATTTATATTCAAGAGGATTATGCTTCAATTGAAGGATCTATTTTCAAACATTCCACAGTGCCAAACAGTATTGGTCAAGGAGGAACTATCTTTATTGACGGTAATCATACTATAATTAAATCTTCTGTATTTGAATCTTCAAGTGCAAAGACTGGTGGAACATTATATCTTGAAGGTGATAGTTGTACAGTAAGTGACTCTTCATTCAATGATTCCTATGCTAAGACTAATGGTGGTGCAATGTACTCTACCGGTTCAAACTCCACTGTATCCAATTCCAACTTTACAAATAACCTGGCAGAAGAGAGTGGAGGAGCTCTATATTGGTATGGTGGAGCTCACTCTAAATATAACACTGTTGATGGCTGTATATTCACAAATAACACCGCACACGGTAATACTACTTCTGCTTCTCAGACAAGAGGTGGTGGTGCTATTTATTGGTCTGAAAATGGAGAATATGGTACCGTTAAAAATTCCGAATTCTATTATAATTCCGTTCAATCCACTATTGATAAGAAAGTGGATGGAGGGGCTATTTTATGGGATAAAAGTTATCATGCATTGGTTGATAATTGTAGGTTTGTAGGCAATTTCGTCACTACTAATGGTGATAGTAAACAAGCCGCCTCAGCTGCTGAATGGGATTGGGCTCAAGGTGGAGCTATGTATTTAAGGCCAAATAATAACTATACTGTGAAAAATTGTCTGTTTGAAAATTGTTCATCTTCTAAGGAAGCTGGTGCATTGTATATACAAGGAAAAACCAGCGGTACTGACCATATGATTACACTTGAAAATTGTAAATTCATAAATAACGTTGCTGAAGCTAAGGGTAAAGACACCAACAGCCTAATCAATGGTGGGGGTGCGATTCAGATTAAACAATGTACTAATTCTGATTTTAAAAATCTTACATTTATAAACAATACTGCTAATAAAGGTGGAGCTTTATGTGTCTTTGATAGTGTCAGTAATTTAGTTGTAGATGGTGCTAATTTCACAAAAAATAAGGCAGATAGGGGTTCTGCAATTTCTGCATCAAAAGGTTTCACATTAAAAAATGCGGTTCTTCTTGAAAATACGGCAACTACTGAGACATTTGACTTAACTTTTAATAGAAATAATAATGGCACTATTGACATACTATTGGAAGGAAAGGATAATCGCTTAAATGCAATGTATGTTTCTGTAAATGGTATAAATGTAAAGTGTAATAATGTTACATATTGGACTAATAATAACATATCAATTGGTAAGACAGCTGTTACAAATGCAAATCAAGGTTATACTGCTATTCCTGTTCCTGAAGCAGGTATAAGCGTAACCGTTGAAATATTTGATGGGGACAACAATAAATTACATGAAGGTATTTATGCAACCGATGAAAATGGTAAAATCCACTTGGATATTGAAAAAATTCTAACTCCACCATATTCAACAGATAATATTTATGTAAATGCAAGACTTACAAATGAAGATTATTACACTATGGCTGAACGCACTTCAAGATTCCAAAACGTTTATATTATTAACGCTTCTGCATTGGATACAATATTCCATAGAAATACCACAGTTACTGCAGAAATCCTTGCTCCAAACAATGGTACTGGACAAGCTGCAAATGGAACAATTTCAATTTACTTCGACGGCGAATTTGTTGGAAATATTACTGTTGTAGACAGTAAAGGAACTCTTGAAGATATTCCTGCTAGATTAGGCACTGACGGCAAATTCCTTGAAGTTGGCAATCACACAGTATTTTTAAAATACTGGGGTGACGCAAACTTTGATGTGGCAAACACAACAGTTTCATTCAATGTAACTAAAGCGCAATCCAATTTAACAGTCGGTTTCAATGATGTTGGATATGATTTATATGTGAATGTTACAATTTTCGATGAATTTGATGATAAAGCATATTGGGATGCTAACGGAACAGCAACTGTTAAGTTTTATAGTGAAAACAATCCAACAGTTCTTGTCAGATCTGCAGAAGTTAAAATTGTTAATGGTTACGGTCAAACAATGATTCCTGATTTGCTTCCTAGAAATTACACTGTAATTACAACATTCAGCGATGACCATAACTATAACAGTTCAGTCAATTCAACCCGTTATGCATTGCTACAAAAACAATTTGCTGCCGTTTTCGTTGAAGTAAATGCATATGACATTATGGTGAATGATACAATTTATATCAATGTAACTATCGTTCCGCCGGATGGATATAATGTACCGGGTAATGTAACTCTCTATTTGGATAATAAAGGTTATAATTTAACGTTAACCATGGGACCTCACAATGCAACAGCTAAATTCAACATAACTAATCTGACTGCAGGACCTAAAAAGGTAGTTGTATTCTATGAGGGTAGTAAACTTTTAGAACCTGCTAAAGGTGAAGCTGATTTCAGAGTACATAAATATAATACTACAATTTCAGCCAATGTTACAAACATTACCCATATTCAAAAAGAAATAATCAACATTACTCTTTTAAATGACACTACTGGTGTAGTTTCAGTTTTCGTTGATGGAAAAGAATACTTCGGAAGAATTGTGAATGGTACAGCATCAATTGAGCTTCCACAATTAGCCGTCGGGGAATATAATGTAACCGTATACTATGAGGGTGATGGCAAATATAACAATGCAACTAATAAGACAACATTCTACGTAACCAGGGTTACTCCTGAAATGATTATAGATATTGAAAATGTAACTTATGGCAATTCCACCCACATTGTCGTAACACTTCCTGACTGCACTGAAGGTAATGTAAGCATTGAAATTGATGGAACTCCATTCGATGTACCTAAACCTGTAAAAGACGGCAGGGTTGAATTTGTCGTAGAGTATTTAACCGCTGGAAACTACACATTGAAGGCAACATACAGTGGAGACATTAACCACACTGCTGTAAGCGGCGAACAAAAATTCACAGTATATAAAGCAAACAGGACAATAATCATTGAAGTTCAAAACATCACCTACGGCGAAATTGAACATATTAAAGTATTCGTAAACGCTACAGGTAATGTGACAATCTTTGTAGATGGCAGAAATGAAACAATCGAACTTAACGAAAGCGATGTTCCGGCTACAATATTAAGAGCTATTGTCAATGCGATTTCAGAATATAAAGGCAAAGCCGCTTTAGATGTATATAATCTGAATGTTGGAGTATATCCTGTTGATGTAATCTATCATGGTAATGCGAATTATAATGAAGCTAGTGCAAAAGCAACATTCATTGTATCACAAGTCAGCACAGGTTTAGTCATTGACACTCAAGATGTTCCTGTATGGAATAATGAATATGTCAATGTAACAGTTAGAAATTCAACTGGCGGCATCGCAGTTAATGCGACAGGAAACATAACTGTTTACATTGATGGAGAAAGACATAGTGCTAAGATTATTGATGGTGTGGCTAGATTCAACATCACCACTTCTCGCGTTGGAAGCAAAGTTGTTTGGGCATTCTATGACGGTGATATCAACTTCATCGGAAACAAAACAATGAAAACATTCACAGTACAACAAAGAAATCCATTCATGAATGTGACTGCCCAAAACATTACTGTAGGTCAAAACGGAAATATTACTGTTGAACTTCCTGCAAACGCTACTGGTCATGTCGTAATTGAAGTTATTGGTGATAATGCTTATATTGTTTATCCAAACAACGGTCACGCGGCGGTTTATCCTAAAAACTTAAAAGAAGGAACTTATCTTGTAAATGTCGAATACTTCGGAGATGCATATGATAATTATCGTTATCGTTTAAAAGAAACTTACTTCACTGTATCCAAATCAAACACTGCTGTTGAAATTGATGTTAACAGTACAGTCTACGGCAATAAAGTAAATATTACCGTTAAAGTGGATGCAGGTGTTGAAGGAAATATCACAATTAGATTGAATGATACTGAGATTGGCACCTACGGCATTGTTGGCGGTTGGGTGAATATTACTGTTGATGATCTTGCTGCCGGAAACTATACAGTTTATGCTAGCTACTCCGGTAACGGCAAATACAACATCAACAGCACCAGTAAAGGATTTGAAGTCACTAAAGTAATCTCAGCAATTACAATCCAAGAGTCAACTGCCGATGCCGCTACAAACGCTACAATCGTTGTTAAAATTAATGAGACTGCTACCGGTAACATTACAATTACAGTTAACGGAACTAAATATAATGCTACAATTGAAAATGGTGTGGCAACATTCACAATTGACCAACTGCTTTCAGGACAATATGACATCAAGGCCGAATATGATGGAGACAACAATTACACTGCAGCCGTTCCGGTAACACTTACAAATGGACTCACAGTAACCAAAGTAAGCTGCTATCAAATCAATGTGACTGCAAACGACACCAAAGTTGGTGTGAACACTACAATCATTGTTAAAGTTCCAATCGATGCCACAGGCAATGTATCAATTTACATCGATGGACTATTTGAAGAAAATGCTACAATTGATCATGGCATTGCTCAATTGAATGTAACCAGGCCTTACGGCAACCATACAGTAAACGTGACATTCACTGACGCCAAGTACGGTCCAAGATATGCAATCTGCGACTTCTGGGTATTCAAACATGACTCTCCTCTCGTGATTGATGTCGATTCAATACTTGTCGGCGACGTTGCATACATCAACGTGACAGCTCCTAGCGACAATGTGACAATTGAAATCAACGGCAAATCATATAATATGGTTAAATATGAAAATGGCATTGCCTACTTCGAGGTATCAGGTCTAGGACACGGCAACAAGACTGTCATAGCCATTTATGGCGGAAGCGACAAATATCTTGCAAACACTACAACCAAAAACTTCACAGTGGACAAACGCAATTCATACATTAAAGTAAACGTAACCAACTCAACTGTAGGAAGCGGCGCATTCATCAATGTCACAGTTCCTGACGATGCGATAGGATATGTGGTTGTAACTCTCAACAACGCCAACTACACCATAAACCTGACAGGCGGAAAAGGAAATGTCACAGTTTATGGATTGGAAAACACTACTTATGACGTTTATGTAACTTATATCGGTGATGAAAAATACTTGTCAAGCACCAATTCAACCAAATTGGCAATCGACAAGCTCACCACAACATTTGAAATCAATGGAACCAACATCACAGTTGGAGCAAGCGAATTTATAACATTTGAAACTCCTGACAACATCACAGGACTTGTCAAAGTAGAAATCAATGACAAGAACTACACTGCATTCATTTATGAGGGCAAAGGCAACTTGACTGTCTACGGTCTTCCTGCAGGAGACTACAACGTGACCGTTTACTTCGAAGGAAACAACATGTACTTGCCTGCCGCGAGCGCAATGAACAACTTCACAGTCAATCAGACCACTACAGGAATAGTGATTGTTCCTCAAAACATCACTTACGGCGGTCATGAAACCATTGTAATCTACATCAACGCAACCGGAACTGTCAATGTCACTGTAGATACATTTAGTGTAACTAATGAACCAATCGTTGACGGCAAGGTGACTATTGATGTCGATGATTACTTGACTGCAGGCAACTACACAGTATATGTTGACTACAACGGAAATGTCAACTACACCAGTAGTTCAGCTCAGAAAGACTTCGAAGTTGCAAAAGCAGATCCGACAATGACAGTTGAAGTCCAAAACATTACCTATGGTGATATTGAACACATTACAGTCAATGTCAAATCATCCGGAAACGTGACAATTAAGGTAGATGGAAGAGAAGAAACTATTGTTCTTAAAAATGGACAAACAGTAACTGTCGTTTTAAGGGCAATCGTCAACTCACTCGAAACATTTGACGGTACAGCTGTATTGGATGTCAAAGGATTGAATGTTGGAGAATATCCTGTAACTGTAACATACAATGGTAATGAAAACTACAATGCAAAAACCATCAAGACAACATTCTTCGTCACAAAAGACAATGTGACAGTTGGTGTTGATGTTGCAGACATCCGTGCTGACGGCAAGGAAGTAATCAACGTAACATTAAGCAACATCAATGCAACAGGTAATGTAATCATAAATGTGGACGGCAAGAACTACACAAGAAACATATCAGAAGGCAAAGCAAACTTGACCTTAAGCGGATTGTCCAGCGCAACACATTCAGTCGTTGTAATCTATGAGGGAGACAATAACTTCAACGGCAACTGGACATCAGCCACATTTGACGTAGACAAACTAGACTCTACATCAACAATTACTTTAAAAGACCCTATTACAATTCTTGAAAAACAAACCATTAAGGTTGAAGTCACTGATGGCGCTACAGGATATGTTGTAATTACTGTTGACGATAAGGATTATTATGTGCCTATTGTAGGCAAATTCGCAACATTAGAATTAGGTAATTTAACTAATAAGACTTACGATGTTGATGCCAGATATCTTGGTGATGAAAACTACTATGGATCTACATCTGAAACCAAATTCAATGTCACTAAAGTCGCATCCAATGTAACCGTAAAAGTGGAAAACATTACTTTAGGCGATGTTGCAGTAGTAAACATTACTGTAACTCCTGGCGCAACAGGCAATGTGACAGTAACAATAGGAAATGAGTTCAACAAGACTGTAGGCATAACCGATGGCATAATCACTGTGCTTGTGCCTGGCCTGACTGTCGGCGACAAGACAGTTAACGTGACCTACAACGGCGACGGCAAGTACCTGCCTAATGACAACTCAACCACATTCTCCGTAGGCAAAATAAATTCAACATCAAATATTGAAATAGTCGACAACGGAAACGGCACAGTCACTGTCATAGTGCCACAAAACGCAACTGGAAATGTGACAATTTATGTTGATGGCAAAAACTTCACTGCAAATGTGACAGATGGTATAGCTGTAGTCACATTAGAAAATGTAACTCCTGGAAAACACAACCTCACTGCGGTATACTCAGGTGATGGAAACTACACCAATGTCACTGCCTATGGCAATGTGACAATCCCAAGACTCGCTTCACCGATATCCATGAATGTAACTGACATTTACGTTGGAGATGTCGCATACATTAACGTGACAGCACCTACTGGTGATGTGACAATCGAAATCAACGGCAAAACATACGCTCCAACATCATTCTCCAATGGAGTTGCAAGATTCGTGGTTGAAAACCTGGCCTACGGCAACAAGACAGTCGCCGTAAACTATGCGGGCAATTCAAACTACACAGAAAACTTCACAACAGCCAACTTCACAGTGTCCAAACGCAATTCATTCATCAGAGTGAATGCAACCGACGGCGTTGTCGATGGCGAAGTAATAATTAACGTGACAGTTCCTGCAAACGCTATAGGATATGTCGTTGTAAATGTCAACGGAACCAATTACACAATCAACCTTACTGACGGTCAGGACAGAATCGCCGTCAATGTCACACAAGCGGGTCTCTACAATGTGACTGCAACCTACATCGGCGATGACCAGTACCTGTCAAGCGAAGCCAACACAACATTCAATGTCGACAAGCTGGCTTCATTCATCAACGTGACAGTAAGCAATAACGGAGTCATTCCAAACGGAACCGATGCGGTCATATACATCAAGGTTCCTGGCGACATTAACGGTATGGTAAATGTGACTGTCTGGGATATTAACAGAAATGTGAACACTACCTACACAGTCCATGTATATGATGGAAACGGCACTTTGCACATTGGCGCTCCGCTCATCGGCAACTACAAGGTTACTGCAGCATACCTTGAAAACAGAAAATACCTTGGAAATGAGAATTACACTTCATTTGAGGTTTATGACAATAAGAAACAATTCGATGTCCGCCCTCGTGATGTTTATGTGGATCAAACCACAACTGTAACTGTTAGTTTGCTTGGAAATCACACAGGCGGTAATGTGACAATAATTATCAGCAATGCTGGCGGTGAAATATTGAGAAATGAAAGTGTTCCATTTGCTCAGTACTCCACTTACTTAAATGCCAGTTTCGCCGATTGGACATTGCCACTCTTGAATGCTGGCCGCTATGATGTAAAAGCAATCTACACTGAAGCTGATGGAGATTACGTATACACTTATGAAGGCAACAACAGCTTCAATGTAACCAAACTAGATTCCCAAATCAAGATTAAGGAAATCAGAAACATCACTGTCGGTGAAAATGCAACAGTCGAGCTTGAAATTGTATTGGACGTAAAAGCAAATGACGGCAACATCTCAGTATTCGTGGATGGAAGGGAATATAAGACAAACACTTCAAGCCTCAAGGTCACTGTTCCAGGTTTAGGTGCAGGCAACTACACTGTTGAAGCATTCTATCACGGAAACAGATGGTATCTCGGATCCAATGCATCAGCAATATTTAAAGTTGATAAAAACCCTGCTCCAATCAGCATCAATGTAACCAACTCAAAAGTCGGTGAAGTCGAACAGATCAATGTAACACTCACAGAAAACATAACCGGAAGAGTAGTGCTTGATGTTGGAGACAACCACTACTACGCTAACATAACAAACGGTATGGCTACATTCAACATCACCGGATTGGCTGCAGGTGAGTACAACGTAACCGCAACCTATGACGGCGACTACAAGTACTTCGCAAATTCAACCGCCGGTGCATTCACAGTAAGCAAGCATCCTTCACAAATCAACATCACTATATCCCATGACGGAATAGTGGCAAACGGCACTGACGTGAACATTACAGTACACGCTCCTGTCGATGCAACCGGCAAGGTCAACATAACAGTTTCAGACGACGTTAAGAATACCACCTACACAATTTATGTAAACGACGGCGTGGGCGTACTGCATCTTGAGACTCCTGAAATCGGAATCTACAACGTGACCGCAAAATATCTTGGTGATGGTAAATACATCGGAAGCGAAAATAGAACTCTATTTGAAGTTTACATCACTGGAAAATCACTTGCAGTTGAAACAGAAAATGTAACCGTTGCCGGAAACGAGTCAATCAAGGTATGGGTATCCGGAAACCGCACAGGCGAGAATGTAACAATATTCGTTTATGATTCCCAAGGAACCCTTGTTGCAGAGCAAAATGCAACATTCGACGAATTCTATAATTCACAAGTGAACATGACTTCAGCAAAACTCACATTGGACAAGCTGCCTGCCGGCGACTACACTGTGGATGCAATATACCTTGAAAGAAATGGAACAAGAATAATCGAACACACAGGCAGTGGAAGATTTACAGTATCCAAATTGCCTTCCACAATATCAATCAAGGAAATCAGAAACATCACTGTAGGTGAAAACGCAACAATCGAGCTTGTATTCGGACCAAGCGAAGCCACAGGCAATATCTCAGTATTCGTAAACGGCGTTGAGCACATTATCAATACAACCAGCTTGACAATTACAGTTCCGAACTTGCATGCTGAAGAGTACTTCGTGCATGCATTCTATTACGGAGACCACAACTACTACGGATCAAACGATTCAGCAGTATTCAAAGTATCCAAAGCGGTCCCAGTTATAAAAGTCAATGCGACCAACATTACTGTTGGAGATAGTGTATTGATTGAAATCACCGCTCCTGGCGATATTGAAAACCCAATTCTTGTGGATGTCGATGGCGTCGGATACTATGTAAACATCACTGCTGGTAAAGGAAAATTATACGTGCCTTCCTTAGCTAGCGGCAATTACAATGTGACTGCAAGATACTTGGGTGATGACAAATACACTGAAGGCAAGAACACAACAATCTTCAAAGTATCCAAGACATCTTCAAGCGTCAATGTAACTGTTGATGATATCACAGTTGGAGACAAGGCAGTAATTAACATTGAAACTCCTAAGGACTTATGCGGAAACGTAACTGTAAGTGTAGATGGCAAAAACCACACAGTATTTGTTTCAGGTGGTGTCGGAACATTGGTAGTTCCTGATTTAGGCGTCGGTCCACACACAGTCAATGTAACATTCGACGGATGCAAAAAATACGAACCAAGCAACAGCTCCACAACATTCAATGTGAATAAGGTCAAATTAAATGAAAATGACATTAAGGTAGTTGACCAAGGCAATGGCACAGTCATTGTGCTTGTTCCTGGAAATGCCACTGGCAATGTCACTATCACTGTTGACGGTAAGAATTTCACAGCCGATGTTGTTAACGGCACTGCTGTTGTTCAGTTGGATAATGTAACTCCTGGAACTCACAATGCTGAAGTAATCTATTCAGGTGATGACACTCACGATGCTGCTAACACAACAGCTATTGTAACAGCTCCTAAGTATGATTCTCCTATGAACATTACTGTAAGTGAAATCAAGTCAGGTGAAAATGGTACTGTTACTGTCACTCTTCCTGAGAACGCTACTGGCAATGTTACTGTCCGTGTTGACGGTAAGAATTACACTGTTGAGATTGTTGACGGTGTTGCCGTTGTTGAAATTGGAAACTTGACTGCAGGCAATAAGACATTTGTTGTAGAGTATGCTGGTGATGATAATTATGTTCCTGTTTATGCTGTAGGCAATTTCACTGTTGTGCAGTCTCCTATCGTTCCTGATATCACTGTTGTAGATAATGGCAACGGCACTGTTGTGGTTGTTCTTCCTGAGGATGCTTCCGGCAATGTCACTATCACTGTTGACGGTAAGAATTACGCTGCTGAAGTGGTTAACGGCACTGCTGTTGTTCAGTTGGATAATGTAACTCCTGGAACTCATGAAGCTGTAGTGACTTATTCAGGTGATGATAAATACGCTAATGCTACCAAATTGGCTAATGTGACTGCTCCTAAGTATGATTCTCCTATGAACATCACTGTTGGCGAAATCAAGTCAGGTGAAAACGGCACTATTACTGTTACTCTTCCTGAGAATGCTACAGGCAATATTACTGTCAGCGTTGACGGCAAACAATATGTTGTTGAGGTTATTGACGGTGTTGCTGTTGTTGAGGTTGGAAACTTGACTGCTGGCAATAAGACTTTTGTCGTTGAGTACTCTGGTGATGACAATTATGTTCCTGTTTATGCTGTTGGTAATTTCACTGTTGTGCAGTCTCCTGTTGTTCCTGATGTTTTCACTGTTGTAGATAATGGCAATGGCACTGTTGTGGTTGTTCTTCCTGAGGATGCTACAGGTAACGTCACTATCACTGTTGACGGTAAGAATTTCACTGCTGAGGTGGTTAACGGCACTGCTATTGTCAAGTTAGAAAACGTAACTCCTGGAACTCATGAAGTTGAAGTGATTTATTCTGGTGATGATAAATACACTAATGTTACTAAAGTGGTTAATGTGACTGCTCCTAAGTATGATTCTCCTATGAACATCACTGTTGGCGAGATTAAGTCAGGTGAGAACGGCACTATTACTGTTACTCTTCCTGAGAATGCTACTGGTAATGTTACTGTCAGTGTTGATGGTAAAGTTTACACTGCTGAGGTTGTTAATGGTACTGCTGTTGTTGAGGTTGGAAACTTGACTGCAGGCAATAAGACTGTAGTTGTCGAGTACTCTGGTGATGGCAATTACACCTCAGGTTATGCTGTAGGTAATTTCACTGTTGAGCAATCTCCTGTTGTTCCTGATGTTTTCACTGTTGTAGATAATGGTAACGGCACTGTTGTGGTTGTTCTTCCTGAGGATGCTACAGGCAATGTCACTATCACTGTTGACGGTAAGAATTTCACTGCTGAGGTGGTTAACGGCACTGCTATTGTCAAGTTAGAAAACGTAACTCCTGGAACTCATGAAGTTGAAGTGGTCTATTCAGGTGACGGTAAATACGCTAATGTTACTAAAGTGGTTAATGTGACTGCTCCTAAGTATGATTCTCCTATGAACATCACTGTTGGCGAGATTAAGTCAGGTGAGAACGGCACAATTATTGTCACTCTTCCTGAGAATGCTACTGGTAATGTTACTGTCAGTGTTGACGGTAAAACTTACATTGCAGAAGTGGTTAATGGTACTGCTGTTGTTGAGGTTGGAAACTTGACTGCTGGCAATAAGACTGTTGTTGTCGAGTACTCTGGTGATGGCAATTACACTTCAGGTTATGCTGTTGGCAATTTCACTGTTGAGCAATCTCCTATCGTTCCGGATATTACTGTCGTTGATCAAGGCAACGGCACAATTGTAGTTGTTGTCCCTGAGGACGCTACAGGTAATGTCACTATCACTGTTGACGGTAAGGATTACACTGCTGAGGTGGTTAATGGTACTGCTGTTGTTCAGTTAGATGATGTAACTCCTGGAGCTCATGATGTTGAAGTGTTCTACTCTGGTGACAGCAAATATGCTAATTCAACTTCAACCGCTAGAATAACCGCTCCAAAATACGACACTCCAATTAAAGTGGGCGCACCTGCAAGTCTTGTTGGTGATAAAGCAGTAATTACAGTGTCCGTTCCAGATAATGCAACAGGCAATGTCACAATCGAAATTGATGGTGTGAAATACGTTTCACAAATTAATGGCGGCAAAGCAGTATTCGAAATCGAAAACTTAACTGCAGGAACTAAAACAATTGCCGTAGAATATGCAGGTGATGGAAATTATGTTGCAAACCACACAACAGGAAATATCACAATATCCAAATGCCCTTCAACTGTATCCGCAACAATAACTGACATTGGCGTTGGCGAAAACGTAACCATTACAGTAAATGTTCCTGAAGATGCTACCGGCCAAGTATTGATTGATATCGACGGCGTCGGATACTATGTAAATGTGACAAACGGTGTCGGAGTAGCCCAAATACCTCGCATGCCTAATGGAGTTTATGATGTAAATCTCACATACACTGGCGATGACAAGTACTTGCCAAGCTCAAGTAAATCATCATTCAATGTGAATAAGATTCCTTCATTTGTGATTCCAACCGCAGAGGACATTGTTGTCGGCGAAAATGAGGTTATCCTGTTCACACTTCCAAGTGATGCAACAGGCACTTTAGAGGTCATCATTAATGGTGAAAGCTTCACAGTTGATTTGGATGATGCTTTAGGCGCTCCAGTTTACGAAAGCAGATTCACAGTTGCAATCAGCGATGGCGAAGGAGTGCTGGTATTGTCAGGCCTGTCTGCAGGTGAATACAATGTGGTTGTAACCTATGGCGGAAACTATAAATACTTGAACTCAAGCAATTCAACCACATTCAGAGTGTCTGCAAGTGATTGCGAAGTGAATGTCATTGATTTAGGAAACGGCACAGTCAAAGTATTCGTTTCAGACAATGCCACTGGTAACGTAACAATCAAAGTTGGAAACGAGACATACACTGCTCCTGTCGTAAATGGCGAGGCAGTTATCGATTTAAATAATCTGTCCTCTGGAAATCATCAAATAGAAGTGACATACTCTGGCGATGACAAACATTCGGCCAAGACAGTCGTCTCTGAAGTGGACATTCCTAAAAAACTAACTCCAATCAGCGTTTCAGTCGAGGACATAAATGTTGGAGAAACAGAACACATTGTTGTAACTCTTCCTGATGGGGCTAGCGGAACTGTAATCATAGAGATTAATGCTAAACAATATAATGCCACAATTAAAGATGGAAAAGCTGTATTTGATATAGAAGGATTGGCATTTGGAAACAAGACAGTCGCAGTGACCTATGATGGTGATGACAACTATGTCAGAAACTTCACCACTGCTCAATTCGAAGTCAAAAAGCTCCCTTCAAATGTAACCGCAACCTCAAAGGACATCAAATACGGTAAGGATGGAACCATTAAGATTGAACTTCCTAAAGATGCAACCGGTCATGTAACAGTTACAATCAATGGCGTGAAATATTCAGGGGAAGTAATCAATGGTAAGGCGGTCATCGTTATCCCTGACCTTCCTGCGGGAGATTATGATGCTGTTGTAACATATGATGGTGATGACAAGTACTCACCAAGCATTACAACAACCTCATTTAGAGTGGTTAAGGACAAAACCCCTATTTCAGCTACTGGAGACAATATCAAAGTTGGAGAGGATGGAACTGTGGTTGTAAACCTTCCAAGTGATGCGACCGGAACAGTAACCATTGAAGTTGCCGGAAAAACTTACACTTCTGAAGTCGTTGACGGCAAAGCAGTATTTAAAGTTACCGGATTAAGCAAAGGAGTCTATACAGTTCATGTCTATTACTCAGGTGATGATAACTATGACGCCAACGAAACAGTAACATCCATTACTGTTGAAGGCCACGGTCATGATAATCCAATCAATCCGCAAGAGGGTGATGGCGTAGATTTATCCAAATATCCGACAGGAAATCCGATTTTAATATTGTTATTGATCCTGTTGGCTATCGGATCAACTCAAATCAGAAGATTTAGGAAATAACTTTCCTAATTTTTATTATTTTTTTAAAAATTAGTAAATTTATATCAATTGATGTAGATTATCACATTTCTTTTTTATTTTTTACAGCACTATACTTAATTTAATTAGATTTCCAGTTGATATTTTTCACATTATTTTCCAATAATCCTAATATAATTAATCGTTCTTTTAATTAAAATGGTATGGGAGTGTCCGCTATTTTCTCCTTTGAATTTTTTTAATTTAATTTTTGAAATCTATGATTTTTTCATTTTTTATTATGTAGTTATTTTTCCATTTGTCAAATATGTTCATGTTTATGTGTTGTTTTTGTTTTTCTTTCTTTATTTCGTTTAATATTTTTTTTAGGGTTTTGTTGTTGATGTGTTTGTGTATTTTTTTGATGTTGTGGGTTATTGTTGTTCGTGTCATTTCGTTGTTTGCTTTTTTCACTCCTTTTGTTTTTATTCCTCTGAAATTTCGAGATTCAAGTAAAATTGCGAATCCTCCTTCTGCATGTGATTCTCGGCCAGAATATGCTGTTTGACCATATTCTGTGTAATATTCTTTTTTTATTTTATCTAAAATTGGGTCAAATTTGTCTACGAGTGTTCTTCCGTATTCATTTTTCGCACATTCTACAATATATCTGCATGTTTGACATTTTTTGGAACCATATCTTTTATTAGCGCCTTCTTTTCTTATTTCATTGTCTTTTCTTGTTAGTTTTATGCCTGCGGGGCATAAATATGCGTCTTCTTTTGGCAGGTATTTGAAATTGTATTTTTTGAATCTTTGTTTTTTGGCTTCTTTTTCATCAAATTTTGTTTTGTTTTTTTCTCTTTGTTTTGCATTTTTTCGCATCGCTTCTGTTCTGCAGGGGATAATGAGCTTTGTTGGGGTTCTATATATCCGGTGCAATACGTTTATGTTCCAATATCCATGATCTACTACTAATGTGAATTCTTTTTTGTTTAATATTCTTTGTAAGCGATTTACTATTTCTATGGCTTCTTGTTGATCGTTTGGATGTTGTGTTATGTAGTGTGTGACTATCATTCCGTATTTATCGTCTATTGCTTGCTGATAATTGTAATTTAATCCTGATATTCGTTTTTTATCGTCCATGTGTCGTGTTTCTGGATCAACAGTGTTGATGCTGTAATCTTTATTAATATTTGCTTCCATTTTTTTTGATTCGTTTTAAAACTCTTTTTAAGCTTTGATGGCCTTTTAAACTTAATTTTAATAAGTGTATTCCAAATGAATTGATTGTTTTTTTGAGTTTTTTATATAAATCTTTTAATTCTTCCTGATTTTTGTCATTGTAAAAAAATTCATGGAGTTTTATCCATAAATCTCCTGTATTATTTTTATATTCCTTGTAATGCTTTAAAATGAACTTTTTAAGGTATTTTATTTGATCTGGATTCATGTTATTAAGTGGATTGCAATATCCTTTTAATACAGTTCCGTCTGCATAAATTATGTTTCCTTCGATTAATCCTGTTTTTATTCCAAATTCCACAAGATATTTGTCAAATTCATCAATAAGATACATATTGTCGTTTATGAAGTCATTTATTGTTGTTTTTGATGGTTTTTTACAGTTGAGTAAGAATTGACATGTTTCATCATTATTTTTCCACCAGTTTTCTAGCTTTCTGCAGCTTGTTATTTCCATAACGTGTCCAAAACTGATGAAAGTAAGCATTTCACCAGTTTTATATATTCGTTTAGGACCAGGCCGTGTTTTTTTATCTTTTTTAAAAAGTTCTGGGCGAATTTCTTTAAAAATTTCAAATAGAATTTTAACTGTAAAAACAATATGATTTTTATCCAAATTTGAACCTACTTCTTTTAAAATAAAACAAGTTTGACTATCAAATCTCATTTTGATTCATTCCTTTTTATAATCTGTTATTTTTAAAATTAACAACAATTAATACAAAAAAAGAATTTTAATAATTTTTTCCCATTTTTTGGGAAAAAATTTGTTAAAATCGAAAAAAATAAATCATATTAAAAACAGTAAATTATAACTGAAGGTGATTTATTTTTATTGTATGTGTTGTTGTTAAATAATTATAAATCCCTTCATATTTATAATTATTCTTTTATAAGTAAAATCAAGCTTTTTTAATATTTATTTTAATAAATACGCAATTATTAAACCTTTAATCTTTCACTTGTTTTACCTATATCAAATCTTGTAAAAATAACCAATTTTCACTGTAAAATGTTGAATATTTAATTGTTTAATTGTTAAATTTGATATTAATGATGTAAAGTTGTTTTTTAATTATATAAAAAATAAATTTAGTGGATTTTTAAAATTTACCTTAAATCCATTTGAAATTTTTAGTAATATCCATTTTAGTGATTAGTATTAACATAATCTGCTAATTTCGGACACTCCCGCAATTAATTTTGATGGTGATTTTGGTAAAATATGATTTTCAAAAAAAAGTTGGATAAATTAGCATGAAGCTAATTTATTTCATCGCATCTTTAACTCTGTCGAAGAGTCCTTTTTCAACATGTTTGATTTCGTCTCCGCTGACCTCAGCAAATTCTTTGAGAATTTTTTTCTGTTGGGAGTTTAATTTTTTAGGGACTACCACATTCACGGTAACATACATATGTCCTCTGCTGTGATGTCTAACAGAGTTCATACCCTGTCCCTTCAATTTAAATACGGTTCCGCTTTGGGTTCCCGGGTTCACCTTGAATTCGACTTCATTTCCTTCAATTGTTGGAATGCTAATCCTGTCCCCTAATGCTGCTTGTGGGAAACTAATTTGCTGTTCTAAGTATAGGTGGTCTCCTTCACGTGTGAACCTTCTGTGTCCTTTTATATGGACAGTAACAATCAGATCCCCTTCAAGTCCTGGTGCTTCACCACAGTTTCCTTCACCTGATACTCTTAAGTGGTTGCCTTCATCGACACCTTCAGGGATTTCAATTTTAATTGTTTTTGTTTTTCTTTTACTTCCTTTTCCACGACAATCTTCACACGGTTCTGTAATGATTTTTCCGGTACCTCCACATTCTCTACATGGTCTAACATTAACCATTTGGCCTAAAAAAGTGTTGCTAACTTCTTTAATTTGACCGGTTCCTCCACAGGTAGGACATGTCTGCGGTTCAACTCCCGGTTTGGATTTTGACCCATTACATGTTGGACATATTTCACTTCGGGTAATCTTGATTTCCTTTTCGCATCCTTGGAAAGCTTCTTCTAAAGAAATAGGGATCTCTGTATAGATATCTGAGCCTCTTTGAGGTCCTGTCCTTCCACGGTTGCGGTTTCCGCCACCAAAACCAAACATCTCAAATATGTTTCCAATGTCAAATCCTTGGAAAATATCTTCAAAGTTTACATTTTGATAGAAATCTTCTGCAGTAAATCCATCCATTCCTGCATGACCGTATTGGTCATACCTTTGACGTTTTTCATCATCAGACAAGACAGCGTATGCTTCACTTACCTCTTTAAATTTTTCTTCAGCGCCTTCTTCATCACAAACGTCAGGATGGTATTTTCTGGCTAATTTACGATAAGCTTTTTTAATTGTCTTTTCATCCGCAGTTTTATCTACTCCAAGAACTTCGTAATAATCTCGCTTGTCTGCCATTTGTTCACCTTAAAAAAATTAAAATAGATAGAAAAAATAATAGTTTTATATATTGTTAGTTTTAATTGATTGATTCTGATTTCTGATTTAATATATTCCCTAACAATGTAATAAAACTGTATTATTTAATCTAGTCTTTTACTTCATAGTCTGCATCAATTGTGTCATCATCGTTGTTGTCTTGAGCACCAGCATTTGGATCTTGTTGTTGTGCTTGTTGAGCTTGAGCCTCAGCTTGTGCTTGTTGGTAAATTTTAGCACCAATTTCTTGAACTACATTTGATAGTTCATCAGACTTTTCTTTAATGGCATCAATATCATCGCCAGCTATAAGGTCTCTTAATTCAGCTACAAGTCCTTCGACTTTTGTTTTTTCATCTTCAGATACTTGGTCTTTGAGTTCATCTAAAGTTTTTTCTGAAGTGTAAATTAATGAGTCTGCATTGTTTCTGATTTCAATTTCTTCTTGTCTTTTTGCATCTGCTTCAGCATTCATTTCCGCTTCTTTGATTTTCTGTTCGATTTCGTCATCGGACAATTTAGTTGAGGAAGTGATGGTAATAGCTTGCTCTTTACCTGTTCCTTTATCTTTAGCGGTTACATTTATAATACCGTTAGCGTCAATATCGAATGTTACTTCGATTTGTGGAACGCCTCTTGGTGCAGGTGGAATGCCGATAAGTTGGAAACGTCCAAGTGAGGTATTGTCTGCAGCCATTTTTCTTTCTCCTTGCAATACATTGATGTCAACAGATGGCTGATTATCTGCAGCAGTGGAGAACACTTGGCTTTTCTTGGTAGGGATAGTAGTGTTCCTTTCAATTAAAGTAGTGGATACTCCGCCTAAGGTTTCAATACCTAGGGATAATGGAGTTACATCTAAAAGAACAATATCTTTAATTTCACCGGCTAATACTCCTCCTTGAATAGCTGCACCCATGGATACACATTCCATTGGGTCGATACCACGTTCAACTGGTTTTCCTATGAATTTTTCAACGAATTTTTGTACGATTGGCATTCTGGTAGGTCCACCAACTAAAATGATTTTGTCGATATCTCCTTTGCTCATTTTTGCATCGTCTAATGCTTGTTGCATTGGTTTTCCTGATTTTTCAACAATCGCATCTACCAATTCTTCTAATTTTGCTCTTGTAAGGGTTATGATTAGGTTTTTAGGAGTTCCGTCAGTTCCCATTGCAATGAACGGTAAGTTTACTTCAGTGGTTGTGGTGGTGGACAATTCGATTTTTGCTTTTTCAGCAGCTTCTCTTAATCTTTGCACTGCTTGGTCATTATCCATTAAATCGATGCCTTCTTGTGCTTTGAATTCATCAGCCAAGTATTTGATTAAAACATTATCCATATCGGTACCACCGAGTTGTGTGTCACCGCTGGTGGATCTAACTTCAAATACTCCTCCACCGAATTCCATGATGGTTACATCCAAGGTACCTCCACCTAAATCGTAAACCATGATGTTCATGTCATCTTCATCTGATTTGTCAAGACCGTATGCAAGGCTTGCTGCTGTTGGTTCGTTTACAAGTCTCACTACATCAAGACCGGCAATTGTTCCTGCATCTTTTGTTGCAGTTCTTTGGTTGTCATCGAAGTAAGCAGGTACTGTAATTACAGCTTTTTGAATAGGTTCTCCGAGGAATGTTTCAGCATCTTTTTTAATTTTTTGCAGGATGAATGCAGAGATTTCCTGTGGGGAATATTGTTTTCCGTTTACAGTTACCTTGTGGTCTGTACCCATGCTTCTTTTGATTGCACTGATGGTATTTTCCGGGTTTGTAACCGCTTGTCTTCTTGCAGGTTCTCCCACTAGCATTTGACCGTCGTCAGTAAATGCAACGTAACTTGGGAAGGATTTACCATATTGGCTTGCTCCTTCTGCTGAAGGAATTGTGGTTGGTTTTCCTCCTACAAGCACAGATGCTGCTGAGTTACTTGTACCTAAATCGATTCCAATAATTTTTTCTTTTTTAGCGTCAGACATAATTATCACCATTTTTTTTATTAATAAATTAAATAAACATTATCTTATTTTTTACAAACAATAACTTTTGAGTATTTAAGAACTTTATCTTTATACATGTATCCTTTCATCAGTTCATCTATGATATATCCGTTTTCAACGTCATCGGATTTTTGAACCATTAATGCTTCATGTTTGTTTAAGTCAAATTTCTCTCCTTTTGCAGGAATTTCCTCGACACCTTCTTTTGTGAGGATATCTTTAAATTTATTATAAGTAAGCTCTATACCTTCTCTTAGATTATCATCGTTTTCAACTTCTAAAGCTCTACCGAAGTCTTCGTAACAATCAAGAAACTCTTTTATAATATTTTCATTAGCAAATTTTATGATTTCCTTGTTTTGCTTGTCTGTAATTTTTTTGAAGTTTTCGAAATCTGCTTGAAGTCTTTGGGAAAGTGAAATATACTCTTGAGTTTCGGCTTCCTGTTTTTCAAGATCTTCCTTGAGTTTAGCAATCTCCTCATCTTTTAGAGCTAACTCATCAAGAACTTCTTCTTGGGTTTCAACTTCAGTTTCACTTTTATTTTCGTCAGTCATATGGACACCTTTTTTAGGTTTTTGGAAAAAACTTTGTAATAACTCTTAACCGAGAATTCATTCTTTAAGTTATTTAATATTTGGTTTTGGGAATTTATGGACATATAGGAAAATGGTTCATCATATAAGAGTTATTACTTTAAGTTTTTCTCAACCAAATATTAAAGTAACAAAAAGTTATCTTTCTCTTACATTATTATAGTAACAAAAAGTTATATAAAGGTTTCGATATTTTGAGTTTTTGTAACATGATGTTATTCTAATGTAAAGTTATGCATTAAGTTAATTTTAATCGTAAATAATTTTATTTTTAATGTTTGATATTTTATATCTGTTATTTTTAATAAAATTTAATTTAATTGTTTATTTAAAAATATAAAGTTCAATTAATTAAAATAAAACTTTTCTTACATGTTGTAATAAAAACATAATGTTTTATATAAGGGTATCAATATAATTTATAATCATGACTAATAGTAACGACATTAATGAAAACGATAAGTATCATAAAAATGTCAATTCTTCTAATGGCCGCATTGAAATTAGAGGAAACTATAACGACCACTTAGGAGAGATTGATAAAGAAGATATCCTTGACGTGATGGGTTGTAAAACTAGAAGAGACATTATTAATCTTTTAAGAGAGGAGCCGATGTTTGTCAGTGAAATATCAAATGAGCTGGACATCGGTCAAAAGGCAATCATTGAACACTTAAGGGCCATGGAAGAGATAGGTATTTTGAATTCTTCCTATAAGAAAATCTTGAGGGGCCGTCCACGTAAATATTATGACTTGCAAAATGAGGTCAATATCCACATTACTATTAACAGGAATACCTTCGATGTTAACCTTTCAGAGGACATGTTAAATACTCTGCAGCTTCCTTCAGGTGACGAATGGTCTAAACTTTTGGATATCGAAAAAAGGATAGATTCCGGCCAGCTTGAAGCAATCGATGAGTTAAAAAATCAAATTAGATTATACGGCAATCTTAAGGAAAGGGCTGAATATATCCTTGAGAGAACTTTAAATAATAGATAAATTGTTTTGCGGCCATATTATGGTTTAAATGCTCTATTTTAAACCATCTTATTTTCATTTTAAATTTTCTTGGCAATGATGGCTTGTCCAAGTGAAACTGATCCGTCGCCAGCGCATGTGTTTAGGTGTTGAATGAAGTTGTATCCATTACTTTCAACGTGATTTTTAACGGTGTCTGTGATGGCTTCGTTGTAGAACACTCCTCCGGTAGCCCCAATATCTGGAATATTCTTTTTATCAGCGCAACGAATGGCAAGTTCAGCCAAACCGTTGGCCACTGCATTTTGACCGGCACATGCAATGTCTGCTTTTTTTTCTCCATTTTGATATAATTTTACAACATCTTCTAAAATTGCACTGGTATTTAAGGTGTTTCCTTCGATGACATATGGAATTTCCAAATCTTTTGTTGCGTAATATGCGCATGATTCAAGTTTCATGGAGCATTCTCCCTCATATGTCCTTTCATGGCACACTTCAAGAGCCACGGCCATTGAATCGAGAACCCTTCCGGTACTGGTTGTCTGACCGACATTCAGTCCGGATTCAAGCTGTTTGAATATGGTTTTTATTTCCCTTTCACCATACTTGAAATAGTTGGAATAGTTTTTAATCAACTCTTCATCGCCTAGGATACTTGCAAGCATTCGTGCAGGATATTTTGTCGCCACATCTCCGCCGGGCATTAGTTGAGGCTGCAGGTGAGCCATTCTTTTGAAGTCATTGACATTGGTGTAGAGTATTTCTCCTCCCCAACTTGTGCCGTCACTTCCGTATCCAACACCATCGGCAGTTATTGCAATCATTTCATCGATGGAATGGTCATTGGCTAGCGCGATTGAGTGGGCATGATGGTGTTGTATGGCCATAACTTCGGCGCCATATTTCTCTGACAATTCATGGGCAAGCCTTGTTGTGAAAAAATGAGGGTGCATGTCGCATGCAATGATGTCAAATTCGTTGATTTTAGTAATCCTTTCCATATTTTTTACGGCCTGCTTTAGGAATTCTAAGGTTTTTGGCTTGTTTGTATTTCCAATATGCTGTGATGGATACACGATATTGTTTTTTGCAATTGAAAAGGTAACATCAAGTTCTGGGCCTAGAGCAAGGACATTGGAATCGTTGACTTCATAATTTATGGTATACGGTTCGGGAGTATAGCCACGGGACCTTCTAATGAATGACAATTCGTTATTTCTGAATCTTATCACGGAATCATCGCATCTGTTTAAAATTTTCCGGTTGTGCACTAATGAATAGTCATTGACCCCATCAATGATTTCTTCATTTTCAATCATCATTGGCTCTCCGGGAATGTTGGCTGAAGTCATTACATATGTGTCAATATTTCCTTCATCAAATAGCAGGTAATGCATTGGGGAATATGGCAGCATCACTCCAATATTATGCAGTCCTGGAGATAGGCTGTCCGGGAAGGGATAATTGTCATTTTTCTTTAGAATAACAATTGGTCTTTTGTTGGATGTGATTGTTTCTATTTCCCTATCGGATAGTTGAGCGTAATTTTGAACGGACTTTAAATCTTTGCTCATCACTGCAAACGCTTGATTAGGACGATTCAAACGTTTTCTCAATTCTTTTACTGCATCATCATTATATGCATCAACAACTAGATGTGTTCCTCCAATTCCCTTGATGGCCAGTATTTTTCCGTCCTTTAAAACATCTGCACCTAATTTAATTGGATTTTCACTATCAATTTTAGTTTTGCCTTTATAAAAAGCCATTTTAGGTCCGCATTCGCTGCAGCAAATGGCCTCTCCATGATATCTTCGGTTAAGGGGTTCCCTATATTCTACAAGGCAGTCATCACATAGAGGGAATTCGTCCATGGATGTCCTGATTCTGTCATACGGCACGCTTTCGATAACGGTAAATCTGGGTCCGCAGTCTGTGCATGCATTGAATGCATATTTGTAGCGCCTGTCTTTAGGATTTCTTATTTCTTCCAGGCATTTGTCACAAATCGCTATGTCTGGTGGAATCACGCTAACTCCTGAATATGAGTCTCCACTTTCTATAATCTTAAAATCAGAATATTCCTTTATGTCAACTTCTTCCACATTCAGTGTGGTTATTTTAGCTATTGGTGGCAGCTCTTTTAGCAATCTTTCAATAAACAAATCAGTTTTTTCGCCTTCAATTATGATTTCGACTACATTTCCAAGGTTTCTAACATATCCTCTCAGATTTAAATCGGATGCAAGTCTGTAAACATAAGGCCTAAATCCCACACCCTGAACTATACCTTGTGTCAAAATCTTTCGGGCTTTCATAAATATATTATTTAAGTTAAATTTTATATAAAATTTTATCCTATATTAATTATATGAAAGATATTCTTGAAAGATTGATTGGTGGCGAAATTAGTATTGATGAAGCCGAAAATCTTATAAAAGCAGACTCTATTCTGGATTTTGAAGGCATTGCTCAATTTGACAATAAACGTAGTGAGCGTGCAGGGTTTCCCGAAGCGGTCTTTTCACCGAGTAAAGATTATGAGGATTTATTGTTGATAATTAGGAGATATCTTGAAAATAATGATAAGGACCTAATTATAACCAAGCTCTCTTGTGAGAGGTATGAAAAGATTTTAAAGGACATTGGTGAAAATGAGTTTGTTTTTGACTACAATAGGCGAGCTCAGATATTGGTGATTAGAAGAGAGGAAAAAACTAAAGAAAAAATTGCAAAAGTAGGAATCATTACGGCCGGCACTTCAGATATTAACATTGCCGAAGAAGCTCGCGTAATTGTTGAAGAGGGTGGCTGTGAAGCCATTGTTTCTTACGATATTGGTGTTGCGGGAATTCATAGATTGTTCCCGCAGATTGCACACATGGTAAAGGAAGGAGTTCGTGTATTTATCGTATGCGCTGGAATGGAAGGCGCTCTTCCTTCAGTTGTTGCAGGTCTTGTTGACGTTCCTGTAATTGGCGTTCCAACATCTGTAGGCTATGGTGTTGGTGAAGGCGGACGTGTAGCTTTGGATGCCATGCTTCAGTCATGCGCTCCGGGAATTGCTGTTGTTAATATAGACAATGGGTTTGGAGCGGGTGTTTTTGCATTAACTATCATTAATAGTGATTAATTTGATTTATGAGACTTTTGATCCTGAAATTCATGACGTTTGTCATGTTGCTAAATTAGTTTATGATGTGGATTATAGAACATTTGACATGCTTTTCAGATCCGATAAGAGTGCTATCAGGGCCATTTCAAAATATTTAACAAAAAAGGAAATAAACAAATACTTTAAAGTTATTTTGGATGATGACAACAATATTATTGGATATGTAAGCATATATCTGCATGATGATGAGCATAAATTTTATTTAAAATCTCTTAGATTGTACATAGTGGATATCCTGGATCATTTCGTTTTATGCGACATCGAAAAGGATGATTTGTATCTTGCAGAGATAGCCATTGATGAGTCTCAAAGGGGTAAGGGTTTGGGAAGAAAGGTTGTCTGTGATGTAATAAGTTATGCAAAATCCAAAAATTATAATCGTGTCATTATTGATGCCGATTTTAGAAATACTGGTGCAAAAAGACTTTATGAATCATTAGGATTTAAGGAATTCAATAAAAAAAGAGTTAAAATAGCCAGTTTTGAGCGCGGAATGCATAATATGGAGTTCAAGCTCTAGGTTTCATCTCTTTGATGGCTTCGTGAACTCTCTTACAATTGTTTTTATCTGTAAATATGAAATAGTCTTCAACGTTTTTGACATGTTTTTCTTTCATCTTACAGTCATTTTCCATGTATTGGCAAATCAAATCAACTAATTCTTCTTCGCTTTTACACACTTCCCCAAAGCCCATGGTTTCGAAATCAAAATAGCTTTCCTCCAAATTAAAATGGTAATCTTGTCCATAGTGGTAATAAAGGACAGGTTTTTTGAGATATGCAAAGTCAAATGAAACGGATGAATAGTCAGTAATTAACAATGCGCCTTTTTTAAATAATTCCTGATAGCTTTCTCTTTCATGATCAATTTTTATGAATTCGTTTTCATCGAATAATCCGATATATTGATATACGTGGGGATGTGGCCTGAATATTATTTCATAGCCTAACGATTTTGCCTTTTCAATTAATTTTTCGTTGTTTATCAAGGAGTTATATGTTTTAAAGTAGCTTGAGTTACTAATCGAATATTTGTTTTCATTTGTAAGGTAACGTCTCCAGGAAGGCATTATAAGTATGGTTTTCGTTTTTTCATTTTCCAGGCTATCGAATCTTGGAAGTCCAAGCAGATGAATGACCTCTTTTTCATAATTGTAATGATAATTAAAAAATGATTCGTATTCCTTTTTTGATGAAGTCAATATGAAATCCAAATTCTTGTCAGACTTGTTTAACCAACTGGAAATGTTGTTGAGGATTATTCCGTGCTGTAGAAAGATCGTGCTTGATTTTAAAAGACCAGCAAAGTTAGGGTAATGTCCCCAAAAGGGATAAATGTAATTATTGTCCGGATGTGATGTTATTATTTTTTCTGCAAATAATCCTAGAATTCTATGTTTCATGGATTTATAGCCGATAACCGGGCCGATTTTTTTCATTTCATTGTAGTACTTGCTTTTCTTGTCTACCACGAAATATTTTTTGATTCCTTTTTCGTCCTGCGCCATGGAATATTTGAAAAGATGTTTTCCGTTATCGTCAGCTATTGTTGGAAAATCCGAATAAAGCCATATGCGTTTATTTTTTAGGAACGGATATAACAGCATGTAAATAATTCTAATTGGAATTCCGCTTTCAAATCCTGGAACTCTGTTCTTCAGCATGTTGAATAATGTTTTGGCCTCTTGTTTAATCCATTTTCCGGTTTTTGTCTTCTCAATCGTAATTTCATTGTTATTTAATGTGCTCAGATATTTTTTGGTTTTGGCATATCCCACTGCTTTTGAGAAGTTGCATGGCCTTGAGAAATCGATTTTTAAGTTGTCATTCACATTTGATTTGAATTTAATACTATATCTTTTATTTGCATCCAGTTTAATTCTTGCTTCAAAGGTGTTGTTGGATAAGTATCTCTTATTCATGTAATACTTCTCTCTTTGTGGAAAATCAACGACCTTCGTTTTAATTTTTTCACCATTTGCATATATCTCTACTTTTTCATTGCTGTAAATTGAATTGATGTTTGCAAGCAAGTATAATTCATCGTCAATTATTTCGTAGATGTCTAAATAAACTGTGTCTAATTTAAGGTCTTTAGTTAATTTAATTTGATCTTCATATGAGTATGAAAAGTCATTTTTCATGAAGATGAGAAAAGTTTTTATCAGGTCATTCATTTCACCCTGCCCATAAATGGTTTCATCATCAATGTATTGCAGCATATATCTCATTTCATCGCTTAACTCTTCAATTTCTTTGCTTGTCAACTTTTCTTGGAGGGCTTCATTTACAATTATTTCATTGCAGTAATACAATATCGTGTTTTGGATGAATTGTGGAACTTCACCATATTTTTCCAGACTCTCTTTAATTAGATTTTTTAAGAAATATTCTCTTGGGGTTTGAAAGTCTTTAGAAGTGGCCAGCATGTTTAGTAAAGATTTGCCGTCTTTTTCTGTATGGGTGTAATATGTACATTCGCTACAAATGCCTAAATTAGGATTTTCTATTAAAATTTGGTTTATACGGGTGATGTCTTCGGACAGTTTAAGTTGCGGCGAATAAGATATATTGGCTATTGCTGATTTTTTTATAAAACAGGATTTAGTTTGGATTTGATAAAATTCCGGATTTTCAATTAGGTTCACGACTTGGCTATTGAGATATTTTGATTCTGTTTTTGATTTGTTGGAACCAATTATCTTTATTGGGGTTGTGATGATTTCAATATTTTCATGCTTATTAAAGTATTTTAAGATGTTTTCCAATGTATTTGTTGAAAGATAGTCTTCCGCATCTAAAAAGTTAATGTAGGTTCCTTTTGATTTTTTTATTCCTAAATTTCTACTAGGCCCTTTTCCTTCGTGATTTTTAGATATGTAGGTTATATTGTGAGGATATTTGGATGCAAATGCCTCACAGATTTTTCCAGTGTTATCCTTACTTCCATCATTAATTAGGATTATTTCTATATTTTCTTTAAAGTCTAATGTTTGTCTGATAATTGATTTGATTGATTGGGAAATCCATGGCTCACTGTTGTAAGCAGATATTATAATAGAAAATTTGAATTCATCCATTATTTTCCCCTAATCCTGTGTTTGTTTATAATCTCTTTCCAATGAGTCTATGAGAAATTTAATGTTGTCAAGAATGCTTTCTTTATCATTAAAATTATTTGCATTAATATTAAATGTATGATTGAATTTCATGAAGTAGGTAGTTGAATTTATAGTACCATCATCAAAAATCATGTAAACGGTTTTAATTGTAATATTTTTATATGTGATAGTGTTGTTTTCGATTTCAACCGAGTTTATCTTTTTAAACTTCTTCATTGTATCCTGAATATTAGAATCGACGGAATCTCCTTTGCCAGAATCTGTAATGATTAGTTTTTCATTGGTGTCCCTGTTGATAAGTGCGGCCATATCGTTTTCGGCCTGATCAATATGAAATTGGTCAGGTAAAGTAATTACAAAGGTACTCACATCTAGAGTGGCACTTCCAATAGTGTTCGACGAACTGGCAATGGAGTATAATGCTGAAACTCCAATAATCAATATAATTATGATATATATCCATCGTTTATCCATTTTAAAACCTATTTTCTTCTTTTTTTAATATTTGTTCCATTTGCACTTGATACATATGCATTGCAAACTTCATTTGTTTCTCCATCCATTATTATTTGGCCATCTTGAAGCCAAATGCATCTGCCGCATATCTTTCTAATTTGTGAAATTGAATGTGAAACAAGCAATACTGTAGCTCCGTCCTTCATCATTGAATTAAGTTTTTCTGAGCTCTTTTTTCTGAATTTAATATCTCCGACAGATAATATTTCATCAATGATTAAAATATCCGGATTGATAGTTGTAGCTATTGCAAAACCTAATTTTGATTTCATACCTGAAGAATAATTTTTGATAGGGTAATCGATGAATTCCCCCAATTCCGAAAATTCCACGATTTCATCATATTTCTCTTTGATGAAGTCCTCCTTCATACTCAAGAAAGCACCGTTTAGGAAAATATTGTTTTTGCCGGTGTAGTTTTTATCAAAACCAGCACCCAATTCAAGCAATGGCGCAATATTGCCGTAGGTTGTTATGGTTCCGGATGTCGGCTCATAGATTCCAGACATTATTTTTAATAGGGTACTTTTTCCAGCACCGTTGAAACCGAGGATTCCTACTCTGTCCCCTTTATAAACTTTAAATGAGATGTCGTCAAGAACCTTTATTTTTTCATGTTCCTCTTTATTTCTTTTAGCGGTTCTAATGATGAATTCTTTTAAAGTGTCGATTTTATCTTTTGTGACTTTAAATTCCATTGATAAGTGTTCAACATCAATCATCAGTTCCTTGTCTTCATTCCTTACCAGCACGTTTATAGTTGATTCCCCTTCACTTTTCTCATATTTTTCGTTACCCAAGTATTCATATTTTATTATATTTTTTCCAGGTGGGAATTCTTTGTCTAATCTGGCAAATCCTTTTTCATCAGTTTTAGAGATGTAAACTTCATCATCTACGATAAACCTAATTTCCTCTCCTTGCATTGCATCATAATTGCCGTCACGTAGCATAATATAATATTGTGTTTGCTTTTTCGAATACATTTTCATATTTGGAGCATAGAAATTGGTTGATATTTTAGAAGGCTTTTTAGAATGAGTTGATTTTGGTTTTTTTGGTTTTTTAGGGCTAGTTGGTTTGGATGAAGCTGCTTTAACAATTAAATTACCTTCAATACTTTGAGAATAATCTCCATTAGGGAATACTATATCAAAAACATATTTTCCAACGGGAAGATTAATTGGAATTCTTAGCATTCCTTTCCAATCGGTTTGAAGTTCATATTTTTTATCTGGAAAGCTAATAGTCAGGATTTCATCAGTAATAGGTTCGCCATCTTCACCAAATGTGTAAATGTAGAATCTAGAATCGTCCCCTTCATATGCAGCCTTATATGGGGCGAGGATAATCATGTTATTGTACTTGGATTCAGGCATAGGGACACTTTCTTGTTTGGCCCTTTTTTTATTATCCTCCTTTTTAAAATATTTTTTTATTTTCTCTATTAACTTCATAATAAAACCTGATTATAGTTCCAATGCTAATTTTTTATCATACATCTTAAATAGAATGATTCCAATTAATAAAGTTGTTATGGCGAACACTGCCAAATAGGATAATGTGTAGATATTCGGAAATATTCCGTAAACGACACATTCCCTAAAGCATGAAATTGCAGAATAAATCGGATTCAATGTAAACAATTTCTGAACGGTCACCGGAACAATTTCCATAGGATAGAACAATGCAGAAGCATACATCAAGATTAATGCAAATACATTGTATAAATGCCCAATATCTGTAAAGTAGGTATTGCAAACGGCTAATATCAATCCAATTCCAAATATCAGCATGACCAATAAAAATATAGGGATAATGGCCAATAATGCAGTTAAATGGAATTGCGCACCAGTTACCAACATAACTCCGAATAAAATTACAACTGAAATCAAAAAGTTAATGAATTCGTAACAGACCTTACTAACGGCGAGCATGTATTTTGGGATATAAATCTTTTTAAGTATGTTTGCGTTTCCTTTGATTGATTTCATTGCTCCTGTTGATGCAGATTTAAAAAAATCAAATATTATTCTTCCTGATAAGAAATAAACGGGATAATTTTCAATTTGACGGCCGAAAATCATTGAAAAGATTGCTGTAAATACAATCATTATTAATAAAGGATTTAAAAAACTCCAAGCTATTCCAAGAACGGAATCTTTATATTTGGAGGTTAAATCTCTTTTTACTAATTGTTTTAATAAAAATTTCTTCTCAGCAAATGTGTCAAACATATTTTCAACCGGTTATTAATTAAATTTAGTATTTATTGATGAGTCATTTTCTTCTGCTTGCAAACTCTTCAAATATTTCATCAATTTCAACGCCTTTATACACTAATATGAGCAATGTATGGAAAATCAAATCTACAGATTCATATACAAGATTTTCGTCATTTTTTGCAGCAAGCAGCACTTCTCCAGCTTCTTCAGCAATTTTTTCAAGTATTTTGTCTTCAGCTTTTTTATCGCTGTCTTGCATGATTTTTGAAGTATATGAATCAATCGGATTGTCACGTCGGGATTCCAAAACCTCATAAACCTCTCTTATGATTTTATCATCAGCCATTTAATCGTCACCTTTGGACTCTTGATCTTGCATGCTTTCAGTAAGTGCAATTAAAGGATGCTTGTCGTCATCGATAATTTCTATATCATCAAATGTCCTTATACCAGCTTTGTCTGCTGTTTTTTCCATTCCTAATTTAATGTCTTGGCCCAAATCGATAACGTATGAATCTACAGTTTCATATCCGTTTTGAGCTGATGCAACTGCTCTGTGATGTCCGTCTACTAAAATCCACCTATCACCGGTTTTCACAACAATTGCAGGTTCGGCTAATCCTTTTTTTAATTCATAAGCTCTGCCTTCAAGCTCATCTGCATAAACTCTGTCTTGAGTTGGTCTTAGTTTATTAGTTTCAACTTCCATATGCCTTAGAGTTGTGTGGATTCCATATAACTGTTCTAAAGTTTTTTTGAAATACTCTACCTTATTCGGTGTTGATCTTTCGATATGTGACCTTACCATATCAGTGTTTGTGATAATTCCTACAAGCGCTCCTGTTTCATCTACAACAGGCATCCTGGAAATTCCTCTTCTGAACATGACTCTTGAAGCATCATTAATGGTTAAATTTTGGTTGGCAACAACTAATTTGGTGGTCATTATTCCGTCAACAGTTTCTGTCCTTTTTTTGGCCACGATATCGAATGCTGTTACCATTCCAACTAATTTATTGTCTTTTACTACTGGATAACTGTTGTGGTGGCTTTTTTTCATTAAATCAATAACTTCATCAGTTTTAGTTTTTGGCGAAACACTGATTACGTTTTCGGTCATGTAATCTTTAACATAAGATTTTTTTCCACCCATTCTTACTCCTCTTCAATATTTTCTTTTAAAAGTTTTACAGTTTCACCAGGGTCTGCCTTTCCACGTGTCAATCTCATTACTTGACCTACCAAGAAGTTAATTGAAGCTTTTTGTCCGGACAGGTAATCATCTACAGCTTTTGGATTTTCTTCAATGGCTTGTTTTACAGCGGCTAATATTTCATCATCTTTTACAACACCAAGCAATCCTAATTCTTCAGCAATTGCTTTAGGAGATTTTTCATTGTTTGGCATTTGCTCAATGATTCTTTGGCCTGCTTTAACAGTAATTTCTTTTGATTGAATCATATTGAATAATTCCACGAGGTTTTCAACACTAATTTCACTACTTGCGAAATCTAGTTTGTTATATGTTAAGACTCTTTTAAGTTCATCTCTCATCCATTTTGCTGCAAATATAGGGTCAATTTCTTTAACAACTTCTTCATATGCAATACCTAAATCAAATTCGGAGGTTAAGACTTTAGCGGTTTCTTCGTCAATTTTATAATCTTCAACAAATCTTTTTACTTTGTTGTGAGGAGCTTCAGGCATTGTGTCTAAAATGCTTTGTATTGTTTCATCTGAAATTTGCATAGGTGGCAAGTCAGGATCTGTAATGAATCTATAATCGTCAGCATCTTCCTTTAACCTCATTGCTGTTGTAATCATTTGACTTTCAACATATGCACGAGTTTCCTGTTTTGTTTCAACTCCTCTTTCCAAGTTTCTTTTCTGTCTGTTACGTTCAAAAATTAATGCTCTGTAAGCGCCCTTGATGGAGTTTATGTTTTTCATTTCCACTCTGTTTCCACCATTGATTGAGATGTTTACATCTGCTCTCATGGTACCTTCACCGCGAGCTCCACCACTGTATTGCAGAACTCTTATTAATTCGTTTAAGAAGGTTCTTGCTTCTTCAGGAGATTTGATATCTGGTTCTGTAACAATTTCAACTAATGGAATTCCAGAACGATTGAAGTTAACAGTACCTCTATCCGGGTTATATTGACCAGGGTCTTCTTCAACGTGAATTTCTCTAATTCTAATTCCGTTCAATTCACCGTTTATTCCAATAGGGATTGAAGTTCTTTGGTAACCTGAAGGCAAATCCGGATAATCGTAGTGTTTTCTCATGAAGTATGTTACACCTTGATCAATTTCACAGTTTAACATTAATGCAATCATTAAAGCATTTTCTAATGCTTTTTCGTTTGTAGGATGTGGTTTGGCACCTGGTTGGTTTAAACAAACAGGACATATGTTTGTATTTATAGGTGCGTCCTGATAATTTGTAGGACAGTCACAGAATAATTTTGATTGAGTTTCTAGTTGTACGTGGATTTCAAGTCCACACATCATATCGACATCGTCACTAATAATAATTCCTCCAATCGGGTAATTTTTATATTATAATAATATTTATTTTATGTAATTTATAAAGATTTTTGAAAGTCACGACTTTTTTGTCAAAAATAGCATGGAATTTAAATTATTTTTTTGATATTAATCGGTTGAATATGGTCATGGTCGTTAATTTTTTCTTCTTATCTTTCTCATTATTTTTCTTAAAGGGGCTGTTATTTTCCAACTTGTAGATGTTTCCATTTCTAGATTTTTCTTTTTTAGTTCTTCATTCTCTTCTTTTAATTTCTCAAAGGTGTATTTGCAATTTCCTTGATAGCGGTCCCTTAGGATTATTCTTTCCTCAACATTAGGTTCCGAATTGTATAGGTTATTCTTTGCAAATAAATCAATGACTTTCATCATTAATCCTGCTTTAAATGGATGGTGAGGTATTTCCTTATCTTCACTATAAAATATGACATCCAGTCCCTTGAATTGGTCTTGATTAAAATGGTCTTGTATTAAAGGTATTGAATGGTCTTGTATATCAATTTCAGATTTTACATTAACGTAATATGTTATGTATGGAGCATAATTCTCTCTTTTAAATAATTCTGGAGTATCAATCCTATACTTAATTTTTTCAATTACTTCCTCTTGTGTCAATCCGTCAAATTTTGGTGTTATCAAATCCAATGCTCTTTTAACTAAATGTTGCTTGTAGTTTAAAATGGAAAATTGTGAATTATTTACCAGAACTTTAGAATGTTTTATTAGGGTTGCAAGACACACTGAAATGAATCCTCCTCCGGATGACCCGAAGAATAGAATATTGTCATTTATTACATTTTGATTTTTGGCTAGTTTTTTAATGATTTCAGATAATGTTTCAATGTACCACTGGTTGGCGTCACCTATCATCCATCCAATGCTTATGTTGTCGTCCCAGAATATCATTGGATCGGCAAAGACTATAACGGATTCATCGAATAATTCCGGCCAGCGCCATCTATGAAAATGGGGTGGGTCAATAGGTTTTCCATCTGAGGTTACCTTGTCTCTTCTAAATGCTCCAGGAGCCATGCAGATAATGTTTTTGTTTGTTGAGGCGAATTTAATAATCAGATAGAATGGTGCATCTTCATGGATTATTTCTAAAGCGAATTTTTCATCTAATGGGAATTCATATGATTCAATATCTTCCATTTTCAGTTTAATGAGATTATCTGCTAAATTACTTATGCTGGCTCTTGCCTTATTAATAATTTCATCAGTTAATTCGAATTTTCCATTGACCATATAAACACCATTGGTTAATATTTATTTTTTAAAGACTCTTTAATATATCGATTAATGAATTTATCCAGTTCAGGTGAAACTTCACTTTTTTTAGGACCCAACATATTTTCATCTGTAAATGTGCCCTTTAGGTCACGTCCTGCCCATTTCACTTCTTCTTCTACTCTTTTTCCATATTTTGTTCCAAACATCTTAAATAGGGGGAATTTTGTTATCCCATTGGCTCCGCTTAAAATTAAAATGCCTATATTCGCCAGATTGTCAATCCAGGTTCCACAGATTATTTCTATATTTGGGAATGCCAATCTAACTTGGGCTACAACTTGAGCGTAATAAAGGGAAGCGGGTTGTGAAGAGTTTGCATAAACGGTTTCTTTATGGGGATTCAGTGAGTAGAATATCACTCTATCAATTTTATGGTCTTTAATGTAGTCTATTATGTATTGAACATCTTCAAGTGTTTCACCAAGCCCTAAAATTATTGTAATCGCTTTTTTAAATCCCAAACTTCCTGCAACATCCAGCATATTGCTGATGTCTTCTAGTTTTTTGGATGGACATACTTTTTCATGTATTTCTGGTTTGGCCACTTCGACAGCGCCGGTAATTCCTTTTATTTCAGATTCGTATTCGTTTAATTCATCTGTTATTCCGGTATTTAGCCAAACTCCGTCTCCAGTAATTTCTTTTATATTGGTGGCAATTTCCTTGATTTCCTGTGTTGTAAATGATTTGTATCCTCCGGATAAAAATTCTATATTCCAGTCAAGACGTTTGCACATCTCCGCTTCAGCATAGATGTTATTGATGTTTCGTCTAGCTTTGGTGGAATCTTTTATTTTCTCTTTTTGTGTTGACATGTAACAAAAAGCACAATCTCCCTTATCGCACCACCATGATAAAAATACTGCTCTTTCAAGTGTTATTAAGTTGCCATGCTTGCTTAATGTTGTTTTATTGGCATTTCTTATTAAATCAAATATGTCATAATCCATATTTGTATATAAGTTTCTTAAAGTTTATATATTAATTTGCGATAAATTAATTTGTTGATTTTTAATATTTCCTATTAAAAGTCCAAAAAACCAAAAGATTTAAATACTATTGAAATAATATTTATCATTACTGTTTAAAGTCTTTTGATTTTTAAACATGGGTTTTATTTGGTTAAGTTAGATGGGTATTCTCATGCCATCGTAGCTCAGTAGGTAGAGCGTTCGGCTGTTAACCGATTGGTCACAGGTTCGAGCCCTGTCGATGGCGCTTTTGGGCCCATAGCTTAGCCAGGTAGAGCGTCCGGCTCATAACCGGAAGGTCATGGGTTCGAACCCCATTGGGCCCATGTTAACTAAAACTTTATTTGTATGTGTATGCTCCGGTGGTGTAGTCCGGCCAATCATTTCGGCCTTTCGAGCCGAAGACTCGGGTTCGAATCCCGGCCGGAGCATTTAAAAATTTGTTAAGATTTTTTATGGTTTCTATTGTATCCTTTCTTTTTGTTTTAAGCGGGGGTGCCCGAGAGGCCAAAGGGGACAGGCTTAGGACCTGTTGACGCAGGTCTACCAGGGTTCAAATCCCTGCTCCCGCATTTTAACAATTTTTATTTGATAGTATCTTGCCGGGGTAGGGTAGGTGGTCATCCTCCGGGACTGTGGATCCCGGGACTCGGGTTCGAATCTCGGCCCCGGCCCCATTAATAAAACTTGTTTTTTTTTTCCAATTACTTTTCAAATGCTCTCGCATTTTTTTTAAATACTATTAGTTAAAATATTATTAATTAATTAAAAAACTTTTAGATATTGAGTGTTATTATGGCTAAAAAGGGGTCTGCTGAAGAAAGGGATTTGGTGCATAAACTATGGGAGAGAAATTTTGCTGCAATGAGGGCTCCTGCCTCTGGAGGGGCAACTAAAAATCCATTACCTGATGTCGTTGCCGGAAATGGGAAACTGTATTTGGCTATTGAAGTTAAAACAACAACCAAAGATAAAGTTTATATTGATGAGCCTCAAATTTCTGCATTGTGTGAATTTTCTAAGATATTTGGTGCAAAACCATATATCGGGGTCAGATTTAAATATACTAAATGGCTTTTTTTGGAGCCTAAAAATACTCCAAGGACTAGAAATGGCAACTACAAAGTTGAAAAGGATTATGCATTGGAGAAAGGTTTGGAAATCGATGAAATTGCAGGCATTGACAAACAAATGAAATTTGAATAAATGATAATCTTTATATATCATTAAAATAAATGTACTACTGTATGTTATATGTGGGGTTATAGTGTAACCTGGCATCATCTGGGACTCCAGTTGTCTTTGAAGAAATATACGCGTAACTGAACAGTATCCGTTGTGATGAACAATTGGAGTACTGAGGCAAGAGAAATCCCAGGATCGGGGTTCAAATCCCTGTGACCCCATTTTTATATAAAACTATTTTTTTCAAAACTTTTAATTACTTTCTTGTTTATATTATCTTTCATGTCAAGTATTGTTTTTATAATGGGATTCAACTACGATTCAAATTGCTATTTGATTGATAAAAATATATTGGTTGATACCGGTGCAGGTCAAAATAAGGATTATTTGTTCTCAAAACTTCGTGAAAATGGTGTTGAAGCCGAAGATATTGAATTGGTTGTAAATACGCATTGTCATTTTGACCATATAGGTGGTAATCATTTCTTTCCAGATGCTAAAATTGCAGTTCATAAATTGGATGCAATTTCCATTAGAAATGAGGATACTTTAGGCACTTCAATGTCCGCTTTTGAGGGTGTTGACAATTCAAGGGTCGATATTGAGCTTGAAGAAGGAGATAAAATCGGAGATTTTGAAGTTATACATACTCCCGGCCATACCAGCGGCGGAATTTGTATGTGGGATGGCAAAAATTTAATTTCAGGAGACACTATATTTGCCGGTGGAGGTGTCGGCAGGATGGACATTGGCGGTAACTATCAGGACATGAAAAACAGCGTTGAAAAATTAATGAAATTTGACGTTAAAAATATCTATCCTGGGCATGGTCCGATAGTGGAAAGAAATGGAAAAGACCATATTAGGTTGTCTTATTCCTATCTATAATCTTTCTAATTTTCTAGATACTTTTTTCATTGTTCCTCTTCTAACAAGAATTGAAACTTTTTGTCCACGGCTGATTGTATTGTCTGGTTGTGGAATTACTAATTTTCCATTTTCATACATGGCGATGATATTATAATCTTTGGTAGGTGAAATGTCTTTATAACGTTTCCCAACAACTTTATCGTTGGTTATTGTCATTTCAATAATTTCCGCATCACCTTCACCAAGTGTTGTTAATTTGGATGCTGTTGGATTTGTTACAAATTGCGCTAAATCTCTGGCGGCACTTATTTCTGGGCTGATTACCCTATCAATCCCAACTTCTTTAAATGCTTCTTCGTGATCAGGATTACTTACACGTGCAATTATTGTTTCAACATCATATTTTCTAACTAGAATGCATGAAAGTAAGTTTGCTTCATCATTTCCAGTAGTTGCTATAAAATAATCAGCGTCTTCAATATTACTTTCTTCAAGTAATTTTGAACTAGTACCATTTCCGCAAATAACAAGTGCATCCAATTCAGATGCGACTTCTGCACATAATGTTTCGTCATTTTCAATTAAAGTAATGTCAAAACCTTCTTCAATCAATAAATTCGAAAGAGCAAGCCCAACACGACCTCCTCCCATAATAATTGCATACATCTAATCGCCTCATTAACAATTAATAATCAATATTTATTTTATGTTAATATAAATTTATCTTTTGAAAATTTCGAAGATTGCTCTTAATGTGATTAGCGCAGGGTATATTTCTAATCTTCCAGTCCACATATTAAATATGCTAATTAACTTTAATGGGGCTTCAAGACCAAAATCAATTTCTCCTAGCGTTAAACCTACATTCCCTTGAATAGAAATAGTGTCGAATAGACTATTGAATGGGTCATGACCATATAAACAGAATAAAGACCATGTAATTAAAATGCAAATCAGATACAGGGTTATATAGTTTCCACTATCGCCAACGGCCTTTTCGGATACTTTTGTATTTGAAATTTTTATTGGAACGACTCTTCCTTCGGGAGATAAAATTTCACGGATGTGCTTATAGATTCCTTTAAAGAAAATAATGACTCTTGAAAGCTTGATTGCACCTACAGTTGAACCGCTTGAACCGCCAACTAACATCAGGCCCATTATGCATATCAAGACAAATGATGGCCACCCAGCCATTATTTCCGCCCCTTTAATACTTGATCCTGTTGTTGTTGCAGCGGATACTACTGTAAATAGTAAGTCCATAGGGATTATGTTTGATGCAAAGTAAAGCATTAATGTGACAATTGCTATTACGGTTATCATCACTTTAAATTGCAGATCATGAAACAATGATTTTCCTCTGGTTTTGATAACCTTGTAATGCACTAAAAAGCTTGTCGCTCCAAGAATCATTAATATGATTGATATGAAATAAATCACATCGCTTTGGTAATATCCAATGTTTGCATTCTTGATGCTCATTCCGCCGGTTGATATGGTTGTGAAAGTATTGCAAACAGAATCGAAAAGGGGCATTCCTGCAAGCAAATATAGAATAATTCCAAAGGTGGTATAAATCAAATAAATCCTTATGGTATGCTTTAGGGTTGTTTTGATACTTGGCTTTAATTTTTCTTCCCGTGCCTCTGATTGGTATAATTTTGAAGAAGAGGTTCCCGGTCTTGTTAAAATCGCAACAATCATAACGATTATCCCTAAACCTCCAACCCACTGTTCAAGTGATCTGAAAAACAATATGCTGTGGGGTAGAATTTCAACATTTTGATACATTGTCACTCCACTTCCGGTTAAAGCGGACATGCTTTCAAAGACACCATTTACCATGCTCAAATCGCTTACCATCAGCATGACAAGTCCTCCTATGATACTTGCCCATAACCAAGCCAATGCGGAGATTATCATCCCATGTTTTAATCGCATTTTTCGTGAAGAATATTTGTCAAATGCTTTTATGCAAATGTATCCTAGAATTATTGATATTAAACTAGGCACTATAAATCCTAAAAAATTAAATTCGAGATATAGCAGGTCAACAATTATTGGGATAAGGCATAACACTCCTATTCCAATCATTATCATCCCGGAATTTCTGACTACTATAAATAAGTCAGTTTTGTTAATATATCTCATATAGTGTAAATATTGAATAAATGTCTATATAAATTTATAAGTATTAAAAGATTAAATTATTATTAAGATGGATAAAAAATCAATATTTTTCTTGGGTATAAGTATTCTAATTCTTATAATAATGCTGTGGTTTGTAGGAATAGATAAGGTTATCGATGCTTTAAAATTGGCTAATATGACTTTACTACTTTTAGCTTTGCTTGTTCAGGTCTTTCTTTATTTCTTGTATACTTTGCGCTGGCAAATACTTAATAAATTGGCAGATATGGATGTGAGTATTAAAAAATTACTTCCAATGGTTTTAGTGGGTCTTGCTGTTAATAATATTACTCCGTCCGGACGTGGCGGTGGAGAACCTGTAAGGGCATATATTTTATCTAAAGAAAATGAGGAATATCATTTTGAAGAATCTTTAGCAACTGTTGTCACGGATAGGGCTTTGGATACACTTCCATTTGTCTTATTGGCGGCGATTACCATCGCATCCATGGCTTTATTTTTTAATTTTGATTTATGGTTGATTGTGGTAATGGTTGCAGCGGTTATAGCTATCATTATCATTTTGGCCGTTCTTATTTATATGTGTATCAATATAGAATTCGGTAAAAGAGTTGATGGATGGATTATCGGTCTTGTCAGACGATTTTATAAGAAAAATTCTGAAAAATTGGAAAATCAAATTCATAAAGCAATTTTTGGTTTTCAGGATACCATGAAATTGTTGATTTCCAATAAAAAAGGTTTAATTTACACTCTTTCATTATCATTTTTCATATGGTTTTTAGAAATCTTCAGAGTTTATTTGGTGTTTTTAGCATTTGGCGCTAATGTTAGTTTCATTATTATTGCAGAGGTATTCATTGTATCCTCCTTGGTTGGCATGATTCCTCTTCTTCCTGGAGGTCTTGGCGCTATCGATGGGACAATGATTCTGATTTTCTCAACTGCTGGTGTTTCTCCATCCATAAGTGCTGCTGCCACCGTTATTGAAAGATTAATTTCATTTTGGCTAGCAACAATTTTGGGCATGGTAATTTTACCGTATTACGGATCATCAGTTTTAGATAAAATTTCGTTTAGTTCATCTGATGAAATAGAAGAGTCGTCTGATGATAGTGATGAATAAGGGGCAGTAATATGGTTAATTCTAGCCAATCCAAGCGAATTTTTTATTTTGATGCTTTGAGGGCTGTGGCTATTCTTTTTGTGGTTTTATTGCATGTTACTGGCCATCTTGGCGAGATGATGAATTATAATGTTTCCACCATCTATTCATTCAGCGGTTTATTTGAAACATTCGGAAATAATTTTTTCAAAATAGGTGTTGATTTGTTTTTCATGTTGTCCGGCGCTTTACTGCTTGGACGTGATTGGGATATCAGAGGTTTTTTATCTAAAAGAATTCCACGCATTGCGAAGCCATTTGTATTTTGGTCATTGGTATTTTCTGTAATGCTATTTGTTGTTTCATATGTTATTCCAAGCCTAAATCTTGTTGACCAGCATGGTATTTACGGATTTTTAAAGGTGTTTTGGGACACATTAATGTTTAAGGCTCCGGGGTCTGCAGTATACTGGTTCTTCTGGACGATGTTGGGTGTGTATTTGGCAATGCCGATATTGAACAAATGGATTAAGCATTCCGAGTTGTCCGAGTTGGAATACTTTTTGGTTATTTGGATTGTTTCCACATTATTTGACTATACTCTAATGGTTGAATGCCCTGTAAAATTGTCTTATTTTACAAGCCCATTCGGTTTGGTGGTTTTAGGTTACTATCTAAGGTATACGGAAAGGAAGGTATTTAACAATGCCCTCATTGCCCTGGCTTTAATTATAGTTCCCGCTATTGTGATGTTTGTTTATTCATGTTCTGTTGTGGATACGAATATCCTGTTCACGTTTCATAGGTATGCAATTTTACCTATAATCGAAGTTATTGGAGTATTCTGTCTGTTTAAGACAAGCAAATATTTAAATAACCCTAATGATTTCATTAAAAGGTTCGTTTCATCAATTGCAATGTGTAGTTATGGAATGTATTTGATTCATAGTCAACTTATTATGGTATTTAGAAAGGTTTTGCACGTATCATTTAACTTCACTATTGACTATCTAATACTATTCTTCGTTGGTTTCATCTTATCGTGGTTTATAATTTACATACTGTCCAAAATCCCATATGTTAATGAATTTGTTGGCGTTAAATAATTTCAATTCTTTTAAAATTTTCCATTCTTGAACTAAATAGAAAACTTTATTTTAATTTATAATCATAAATTCTATTATCACAAAAAATTAATTTTTTGTAAAAATTATGGTGAAAATATGGAAATTAATGGTGTAGAAATTAAAGAAACTTACGCAGAAGGTTTTGGAATTAAGGTAACTAGAATATTAGTTACTGCAGCAACTCAAGAATTAGCAAAAATCGCAGCAACTGAAGCTACCGGTTACGGAACTTCTGTTATTGGATGTCCTGCAGAAGCAGGTATTGACTGCTTTGTACCAGCAGATGAAACTCCTGATGGAAGACCAGGTTATGCAATCATGATTTGTCACGCTGGTAAAAAAGCACTTGACCATGAATTAATGGAAAGAATCGGTATGTGTATTTTAACCTCTCCTACCGCAGCAGCATTCAACTTACTTGATTCAGAAGATGTCTTAAAAACTGGTTTCAAACTCAAATACTTCGGTGACGGATTTGAAAAAGACCTTGAAATTGCTGGAAAAACCGTACACTCCATTCCAATCATGTCCGGTGACTTCTTAGTTGAATCCACATTCGGGTTCAAAGATGGTGTTGCTGGAGGAAACTTCTTCATTTTAGCTAAAGATCAAATGACTGGTGTTAAAGCAGCTCAATTAGCTGTTGCAGCAATTGCAAATGTAGAAGGCGTCATCACTCCATTCCCTGGTGGTATGGTTGCATCTGGTTCCAAAGTAGGATCCAATGAATATGCATTCTTACCAGCATCCACTAACGAAAAAATGTGTGTAACTTTAAAAGATGAAGTTGACTCTGACATTAGAGCAGATGCTGACGGTGTATTCGAAATAGTTATTGATGGTGTAGATGAAGAATCCGTAAAAGCAGCTATGAAAGCAGGTATTCAGGCAGCTTGTGCTGTTGATGGAGTACTTGAAATTTCAGCTGGTAACTTCGACGGTAAATTAGGTTCCTACATCATGAACTTACATGATTTATTCTAGAGAGATTTTCTCTCTTTTAATTTCTTTTTTTATAAAAAATAATTTTAGATTTCTTTTTTAGTTATTTTGGCTATTTCTTTATTTGTTAGGTTTATTCCAATTATTTCATCTATTTTCTCTAAATCTTTTGTGAGTTTTTTGAAGGTTGCCCTATCAGGGCCTGAAATTAAATGTGAGTGGATATTGTTCACAGTTTTATATAAGTTATCTAAAGCTTGTTTCGCGTCGGGATGTGTTTTTAGATAATTATGATATTCCTTGCCGTCTGAAAATTCTATAGCTTTTATTTCACGTGTAAGAGGGGTTTCAATTCCCGGCAGGTGATATTCGATATTTTCTAGCGTACAGCCATGTTTGGATATTATTTCAAATTCATCAAGGAGCTCATCTGATGTGTGCCTTACAGTGATTTTTAAAAGATGTGGTCTGGTTGACTCAAAATACAAGTCTTTTCCTCCGATTATTTCAGGGGATACTACTTTATCGGCGCCCGCTTTTTTAAGTCTTGAAATGTTTTCTGTTTTGCTGGCACGTGATACAATCCATGCATTAGGGCTTGCTTCGCGTATTGCCATAACAATGAATAAGTTACTTACATCATCGCCCGTACTTACTATAATGCTGTTACATTTGTCTCCCGCAAGGTGGGAAATTAACTCATCTTCAGTCGCATCCTTGTGAATTGAAACTACATTCTTCTTTTCTTCAATGCCATCATATCTTTCCTTATCTTTTTCAATAACAACCACATTTTGATTTCTTTGGGTTAATTCTTCAAGCACTACTTTTCCAACTCTCCCGTAACCGCAAAGAATATAATAATCATCCATGTCTTTTATAGATTTCATTTTCTTAGCTCCTTTAGAATATAATCTCATTTTTTCCTGGAAATTTGTCAGTATTATATTAAACACATATGCAAGCAATGCAACACCGGCAAGCGCTAATGTTGTTGCAAATATTTTTTGGATTCCAGTGGTGGGGATATAATCTCCATATCCAACTGTAGCCATTGTAATAACTGAATAATAAATAGAATCAATCAAATTTAAACCCATTATGAAGTATGAACCAACGATTCCATAAATAAATAATCCTACAATTAGTATTAATCCGTTGATGCTATATTTTGAGGGCAATCTTGTTAAAAATTTAAATATTATTTTTTTCATATGTCATTTCCTTTAATTAAGATAATTATATTTATATTAAATTGTTATATTTTAATTTAAAGGTGATTTTTTGCATCCAATGGATATGATGGTTACGGATTATAATTGTGAATATTTGGGATTATCCCGTTTATGTTTGATGGAATCCGCTGGAAAGTCTCTAGCTGAAGAAGTGGGCAAAATTGCAGTTTATACATTCTCAAAGCCTGTTAAAGTGCTAATATTTACAGGTTCCGGAGGAAATGGTGGGGATGGTTTTGTTGCAGCAAGGTATCTATTGAATAGGGGCTATGATGTGGACATCTACATGTTGAAGGATAATATACATTCATCTGAAGCCAAAACCAATTTTGAAATTTTGCAGAACATGAAACCTCGCTTGTCACGCTTAAATATTTATAATCTCAAAACATTGGATGACATTAACAACTGTGAAGTCGCAAAAAACAAGGATTTGGATTTTATTATTGTTGACGGTCTTTTGGGGACTGGAATTAAAGGGGAATTGCAAACTAATATTAGGAGAGCCATTGAAATCATCAATGAATCTTCAGGCATTAAAATCAGTGTTGATGTGCCGTCTGGAATGGATCCTTTAACAGGCAGCATTGATGATTTGGCAGTGGTTCCGGATTATACCATCAGCTTTCATAAGATTAAAACCGGTGTGAGGAATGCCGATGAAGAAGTTGTTGGAGGTCTTGTCACTGCAGATATTGGAATTCCATTTGAGGCAGAATATTTTGTTAACTATGGCGATTTTTTAAGGCTTAAGAACAGAAAATCTTCATCACATAAGGGAAATAATGGACGTTTACTTATTGTTGGAGGAAATAAAGATTATTCTGGGGCTCCAGCTATTGCAGGAATGGCAGCCATTGGTGCAGGTGCGGACTTGGTTTATGTCGCATCACCTGAAAAGTCTGCTCAAGCTATCAAGTCCACATCCCCTGATTTGATTGTAAAATCTCTTGAAGGCGATATGCTATCTTTAAATCATGCTGAAGATATAATTGACTTAGCTGAAAATGTGGATGCCATATTAATTGGACCTGGTTCTGGAATTGATGATGACACATCTAAATTGTTTAATGTTTTAGTTACAAAGATTAAAAAACCAATTGTTTTGGATGCAGATGCCTTAAAACAGGTAGAAATCTCATTAATTAAAAATCGTGAAGATATTGTATTAACACCACATATTTTCGAGTTTAAATCATTTTTTAAAGTAGAAAATGACTTGAAGCTGGACATTGATTCATATGACTTTAATAAGGTTGATGAAAACATAACTGAGTTTCAACAGATTGTTCGCAAAATTAAAGGTTCTGTAGTTGTTAAAGGTCAGTATGACTTAATATTGTCCGGAACTAAATTTAGAATTAACAAGTCCGGTAATCCTGGAATGACTGTTGGAGGAACCGGAGATGCTTTAGCAGGAATAACTACTGGTTTGCTTGCACAAGGTTTAAATGCTTTTGATTCATCTTGTTTAGGAGTTTTCATTAACGGTCTTGCAGGAGAAGAGGCATTTAATGAGAAGGGAAATGGCTTTTCAGCAACAGATCTGGTGTCTCATATTGGTAGTGTGATTAAAAATGGGTTATGTTAAAGGAATTTTTAAAGCAAGGCCTAACAGATTCATTGCTGTAGTAGAAGTTGATGGGAAGTTAGAAATAGCTCATGTACCAAATACCGGTAGATGTAAGGAACTTTTGGTTGAGGATGCAGTTGTTTGGCTTAAGCCATCGGACAATCCAAAAAGGAAAACAAAATTTTCACTTCATTTTGTTGAGAACAAGGGAGTTTTAGTGTCACTTTTCTCTCAGCAAGCCAATGCCATTGTATATGATGCCATAGTTGATGGCAAAATCAAAGAACTTCAAGGTTATGATTATCATCAAAGAGAAAAGACAGTCGATGACTCTAGAATCGATATATATCTGGCAAACAGGGAAGATGATTGCTGCGGAATGAGCTTTTTAGAGGATTCATGTTATGTTGAAGTAAAGGGCGTAACATTGATAGTTGATGGTGAGGCCAGATTTCCCGATGCTCCAACTGAAAGGGGTGCAAAGCACTTGAAAGAATTGATAAAACTTAAAAAAGACGGAAATAGGTGTGTCGTGTTTTTTTTAATTCAACATCCTGCAGGCAATTTCTTCAGGCCAAATTGGGAAAATGACCCTGTATTTAGCCAAACTTTAAATGAAGCTTATGATGAGGGAGTTGAAATACTTGTTTACAGGTGCGATAATCGATTGGAGGGAATTGATTTAGTGCCTGAACCTTTAGATTTTGATTTGGCTCAAAGTTTCGCCAATGGCATCGTTGATGACTAATGTTGCAAGACGGTCATAAGGAGTTTCGCTTTTGTTAATCAAAACGAGATTGTCCCCTTTGAAGTAATTGACCAGGCCTGCGGCAGGATATACGACAAGTGATGTTCCTCCGATTATTAACGTGTCTGCAGAAGAGATGTAATCTGTCGCAAAGCTTAAAACAGCATTGTTTAATGGTTCTTCATATAAAACAACATCCGGCTTTACAGTTCCTCCACATTCACATCTAGGAATGCCTTCACTTTCTAAAACATATTCTAGTCCATATTCTTTACCGCAGATTTGACAGTAGTTCCTGTGTATGCTTCCGTGAAGTTCCAATACTTCCTTGCTGCCTGCCTTTTGATGAAGTCCATCAATGTTTTGGGTGATGATAGCTTTTAATTTTCCTTTCTTTTCTAACTCGGCAAGCTTTAAATGGGCAGGATTCGGTTTTGCATCCTTGAAAACAAGATTGTCTTTGTAATATTCGAAAAATTCTTCAGTATGGTCTAAATAATAGCTATGTGAAACTAGATTCTCAGGTGTGTCTCCGTATTTTTCCAAACTTTTGAAAATTCCGCTTTCAGATCTAAAATCTGGAATCCCACTTTCTGTTGATACGCCTGCCCCTCCAAAAAATACGATATTGTCTGAATAGTCAATAATTTCTTGTAATTCGTTAATTTTAGACATATTATTATTTATATTGTTAATGAATATTAATCTTTTGTCGATTTCAAAAATAAAGTTTTAAATATAATTTTTTACATAATATTATTAAGTTGTTAGTAACTTTTAGAGGAAATTCATGGTAAATACAAATTCTAATCTGGATTGGATGGTCTATTGGTCGCTTCCCAAATATAGTCCCCGGAATAGCCAGATTAAACTCATTAATCAAATCAATTTTGCAATTGGCGAAGGCTTTAAAAACATTATTTTGGAGGCGGGAACAGGCATTGGAAAGAGCGCCATAGCTACAACTCTTGCCAACATGTATGACGATTCGTATATATTGACAATGACAAAGCAGCTTCAGGAGCAGTATTTGGATGATTTTGGCGACATGCTTGTTGAGATTAAAGGTCGTGGAAATTACAAATGCAACTATAAGGGCAGCTGCGACTTTTGTATTAAGGCAGAGTATAATTTGAGAAGATGTTCGGATTGCGAATATCAAATAGCTTTTAGAAAGGCGACAGAAGCCAAAAATGTCATCACAAATTATGATTTTCTTTATTATGCTGGAGTTGCCAATCCTCTTTTGGACTCACGCGAACTGCTAATTTTAGATGAGGCTCATAATTTAGAGCGTAAAATGTTGATGTTGTCATCTTCAGAGCTGAATCGGGAATACATATCAACTAAGTTTGGAATTGATATTTTCGAACCATTAATGCATGCCACTAAATCCATGAATGATTTGAAAAGAAATTCATCATATTGGATTCAACTGTGCGATGACCTGGTTAAGGAATGTAAAAAAAGGATTAAAAAGATTGAAGGGGATGCCAATAAGTCAGTTCAGGTCACGTTGGATGAATTTGAAAGTGACCCCTCCAAATATTCTAATTTCGACTATGTCGAAAAACAAAATTTGGAGCAGGACATGAAATCCTTTGCATCAATCAGTTTGGGCCTGTCATCTGAAGATTTAATCATTGATTTGCCTAACAGGGATGCTATTTTATCTGGAGAGATGGACATCTCCGCCGAATTCAAACCCTTTTCCGTTTTGGATGATACTCAAAACTTGCTGGAATTGGGCAACATTCGCATATTTTTGACAGGAACATTGGGCAGTAAGGATAAGTTCTGTGAATGGAATAATATCAATCCTGATGAAACATTTTATATCTATGAGAAAAGTCCTTTTGATGTGGCTAAAAGGCCCATTTATACAGATTTTGTCGGCAGGATGAGTGGAAAAACAAGAGGCATTCCTAATTGGAAAAATAAGAGGGCCATCAAAAAGATTAAAGAACTGCTGGATAAGCATCAGGATGAAAAAGGTGTTATTCACACGTCAAGCAATGAACAGGCTTTCTGGATTATTCAAAATCTAAAAGATTATCCATTGGTTTTTGTTGGTGGTGAAGATAGAAACATCGTTTTAAAGGAATTCACAGAATCGAATGAAAGTATTGTTCTTATAGGTGCATCCATTAAGGATGGTGTTGATTTTAAAGGGGATTTATGCAGGTTCCAGATTGTATTTAAGATTCCTTATCCTCAATTGAATGAGCAGGTGAAATATCGTAGAAATTTGGACCCTAAATGGTTTTATTATCAAACAGTCATGGCACTAATGCAGGCATATGGCCGTGGGATTAGGGATGTGGATGATTGGTGTGTAATGTATATCATCGATTCCAGCTTTAAACAGTTATTTGATTATAATCGTGGATTTTTCAATGAATATTTCATCGAAGCGGTACAAAAAAAGAAGTAATGTGATAGCTTGAAAGCTATCTGTTTAATTTTTGATAATTTGCAGCTTGAAGACCATGGTATTTAATCATGCCTTCAACTTCACTTTGTTCTGTTTCCTTGTCTTCAAAGGTAATCTGTTCTATGCTATGTAAGCTGAATGGAGATTTTCTGACTATTGGTTGGATTGAGCCTTTGAAAATTTTCATTACAACTTCTCCACTCACTCTTTCCTGCATTTTATCGATTGCTTGGTCAAGGTCCTCTCTTAAAGGTTCTTGCCATAGTGCTCCGTAGACTAAATCAGCATAGAGTGTTGACATGTATTCAGCAAATCTTAATTCGTCAGTTGTTAAAACTAATTCTTCTAATGCTTGGTGAGCTGCAATTAATAATTTTGCACCAGGGGTTTCGTAGATTTCCCTACTTTTAATGCCAATCATTCTGTTTTCAATTGTGTCTACTCTGCCGATGCCATGAGATCCTGCAATTTCATTTGCTTTTTTGATAATGTCAATTAAAGGCATCATTTCGCCGTTGATTGCTACAGGAATGCCTTCTTCAAATTCAATGGATACTTTTTCTGGTTCGCCTTTAGCATCTTCCCATGATGCGGTCCATTCGTAAATGTCTTCAGGAGGTTCGTTTGCAGGGTCTTCTAAGACGTCTCCTTCTATTGCTCTTCCCCAAAGGTTTTCATCGATACTGTAAATTTTATCATAGCTTAATTCGATACCTTTTGATTCTGCATATGCCTTTTCTTCTGTTCTTGTTAGATTCATTTCTCTGATTGGTGCAATGATATCCAAATCAGACATTGCAAGAATAATTGCTTCGAATCTGAATTGATCGTTTCCTTTTCCGGTACAGCCGTGTGCAATAGCTGTTGCCCCTTCTTTTTCAGCTACTTCTATAAGTTTTTGAGCAATCAGGGGTCTTGCAAATGCAGTACTTAATGGGTATCCTTCGTATTCGGCATTTGCTTTTATTCCACGTGCGATGTATTCGTTAGCAAATTCTTCTTTAGCATCTATATTATAATGTTTTAAGCCTCCAATTTTGGCCGCACTTGCTTTTGCTTTTTCCATTTCTTCTTCGCCTTGTCCTACATCTACACATGCAGTGATAACTTCTACATTGTATTCTTCTTCTAATAATTTAACACATACAGAGGTATCTAGTCCACCACTGAATGCTAAAAGTACTTTATCAGTCATTTAATCACCATAATTGTTTTGATAAGAATGATTATCAAAAAATATTTTTGTTTTTAATAGTATTTAATAATTTTTGAAAAAATGAGGCAGAAGAAAACTCTTAATTGAGCTAATAATTGAGGTTGAATGTTATATGGGCTTTTTAAAAATGAAATCTCAATTAAGAGTTATAAGAGAAGAAAGCTTTGACTTTGTTCTCTTGTTTATAATGTTGTAGTTACTAGTATATAAAAGTTTAGGTATGCCTAAAAATTAGATTTCCACTAAAACATTATTTTTCCTTGCAAAATCTATTAGTCGGGAATATGTCGGATTGCTTTCTAATGTGTTTATGTTGCCGATAATTATGAGTTTCCTTTTAGCACGTGTTATTGCGACATTTAATCTTCGAAGGTCACTTAAAAAACCAATATTTCCGCCATCATTGCTTCTGACAGTTGATATGATGATGATTTCCTTTTCTCTTCCTTGAAAACCGTCAACCGTTTTCACTTCAACCGGTGTTTTATCCTGAATGATTTTCACTTGGTCAGCATAGGGGCTTATTATGCCGATGTCGGTCTCCTCAAGGCCGATATTTAAATAATCGTCTGCTAATTTCACGGCAATATCTGCTTCTAATCTATTAATGATTGATTTTGAATCTTTGAGATGTCTTTCACCTTCTGAATCTAGTTTTGAAGTATCGACAAATAGCATAGCTTCCTCTTCACTATCTGTGTTTATAATGTCATTGATTGTTATGTCATCAACTGAGGAGTCACTTTTTAAATTGTTATTGTAAAATTCTGCATTTGGAAATTTCATTAGAAGCGAATTCATACGGTATTGAACATTCAATAATTGTGATTTAAATGGATATAATCTGATCAGCTCTTCAAATAATGTTTTCTCAAGTGACCCTGCTTTATCACTTATTATTGTCGGTGGAAGTTGTTTATGGTCTCCTGCAAGGATGAATCTATGGGCTTTGGCTATTGGAATCAAAACGCTTGGAATGGTGGCCTGTGAAGCTTCATCGATGATTGCAACATCGAATTTTGTCCTTGCAATTGATTCCAGTGCTGCAGAGGAGTTTGTGGATAGAATGACATCACTGGTTTCAATGATATCTCGAATCATTTTATTTTCCACCCTTCTTATCTCATCGTGAAGCTCATCAACCTGCTGGTTATATTCAATCCATTGAGCCATTGATTTCATTTTCTCTGGTGAAATTCCCCGACCGCCTTTTCCTTTGGATGCATTGAATAAAATGTCATAATCCCCATATCCTCTGCGGTATTGTGGAGTTGGCTTCGTATGAACGCTTCTTTTTTCAATTAAGTTATCAATCTTCTTGCGAATCTTTTTAATTTTCTTATTTAACTTATGATTTTCAACTTTATACGCTAGAGTTTGTGTGATGTTGTGTTTTGAAACTCTTTGAGGATGCCCTAGCCTTGTTAGGTTTAGTTTTTTGTTTTCCATCAATCTCTCTAGAATATTGTCGACTGCAGCATTGCTTTCAGCTGTTGCCAGTACTTTATGATTTTGCCGGGTTTCCTGCGATATCAATTCAACTAGGGTTCTTGTTTTTCCAGTTCCAAAGGGGCCGTGAATCAGATAAAAGTTTTCACATGAAAGGGCATTTTCGATAGCGCTTTTTTGAGATTCGTTAAGTGATTCATCGATATAGTCAATATAAGGTGTAGATCTATTTTTTTTAGGATTTCTTTCGCTTAAAATGTACTCTAGCGCATTTTTTCCTTTTAAGCTTAAGTGTTTTAGATTATCTTCCATCCTTCTGAATGTGATGTCATTGGCATATAAATCGAGTCTCACTTTCTTTTTTAAAACCCATCTTGGGATTCTTTTGTCGAATGCCACTTTAATGAAACGGGCGCCTTTTTCAGTGACAGTTCCTGTAAAATCGCTGCTTAATGGATTGGCAGTGCTTACCAATACCATATCCCCAACGGATATTTCGGTTTCTATGATTTCAGACCTTCCAAATTGAACTATTTTAAGCCCTAATTCCTCTCCAATATACTTTCCTTTAACTTTGTTTATGGCACGGCCTAGCTCTTCTCTTTTTTGACCGGACATATGGGCTATTTCGAATCTCATCAGTTCAATTTCAGCATCCCTTTCATAATTGACCAATCTGATTAAATTTTTGATATATTTCTTCAATTTCATACTAATTTATAAATAAGGGCGTTAATGTAATTAAATATATGGAATTTAAAAAAGTTAGTCAATTTGAAAATTTGGAAATGGCATATGTTTGTGATTTTTCAGGGGGCTACATTTCCAGAAATAAGAATTTATTTTCACAGATTGAATTGACTGATTTAAGCAAACTTATTTTGGAAAAGTCTGTTTTTGGAACGCCGATTTTTAAGATGGGTGATGGAGGCAATAAACTGTTAATGATATCCGGTATTCATGGAAACGAATTGCCTCCCCAAATAGCTAGCGTTAAGTTATTCAATGAATTAATTGGCCGTGACCTTTCACATACCATATATTTCATTCCGTTTGCAGCTCCGAAGTCTTCGATGAACAGTGAGAGAACTTTCAATTCATTGGATTTGAATAGGTCTGCTCATGTTAATAATTCTCTTAGCAATTTGATTTTGCAGACCGCATTGAAATTAGGTGTTAATTTTGTAGGTGATTTCCACTCCACTGCATATAACTCAAATCCCGGTTTTGAGTCTGTTTTCTCATCAAAAGCCCCATCTCCAGAAAGTTATCTCATAGCTAATTACATTTCAAAAGATGTAGGCTCTGAAATGATTGCCTTTGATTTTGCAGGCACTTCTTATAAAGGTGCTGTTGAAGACGTATGTAATCTAAAAGGCATTCCAGCAGTTACATGTGAAGTCTTATGTCCTTTTTCCAGTGTTAGTGAAGGTAGCGTTAAGACATCTATTGGGCAAATGAAAAGTTTTCTTGATTATTTTGGGGTATGAATCTTTCTAGAGATAATCGTATAATTCAATATTGTAATATTCGCATTGCTAGAAAATTTTATTTTCATGCGAACTGAACTAATTTCATTAAAAAGAATGTAAAATACTCTAGAGTATTTACAATAATTTTAAATTCGGCAAAACATATTTAAATCTTAATGTTTCTCTAAGATTATTTCAACAATATGTTTAAACGCCTCTTTTGATTCCGGAACTAACGGATAGATAGGATAAACATGAGTCATTTCCTCGCCAATGTTCAACTCAACGTCAATGCCGTTATCTTTTAGTTTGTTGTAAAATTTAACTACGTCCGGATAGAATATTTCATGGGTTCCTACAAATAGTGTAGTTTTTGGAAGCTTTTTTATATCTCCAAATAGGGGACTTACTTTATAATCTTTTGGATCCAAGTCACCAGCCCAGGTTTCACCCATCTCGCGCAAGCCGTCTACCCCAAGCATAGGATCAAATTCGACTTCATCATAATCCCCAGACATTGATACATCAAGCCATGGTGATATCAAAATCAGGTTTTTAGGTTGAGGCAATTCATTCATCGCCAAATATTCACAAAATGCTGCAGACAATCCTCCTCCGGCAGAATCCCCCATGACAATAATAGGTTTGTTAATTGTTAGTAAATCTTTATACAATTTTTCAACAATTTCATAGGTTTCCTCATAAGTATGATTTGGAGCAAGCGGATAAAGTGGAGCAAATACTGTTGCATTAATTTTTTTTGCAAGTTTATCGCAAAATGAGATGTGAGGGTTTCTAATCTCGTTTACATATATTCCTCCATGAAGATATATGACCAGGCGTTCAACATCTTCATTTTCATTGAAAATCACCATTTGGCATCCGAACAAATCTTTGCTTTCAACTTTAGTGCGGTAAATCCTTTTTGGTATTTTATAATCTTCATCTTCTTCAAGGGAACGCTCTTTCATATGTTCATCAGCTTTCTCAGCATCGTCGACATATTCGCGATGTTTTATGTCCAAAGCGGTTTCCACAATTTTTGACATTTTTGACATTTTTTCCCACCTTTTTTTTAATTAATAGAGTTAATATTCAATTTTTTAACTTTTAATAAATATTATATTAAAATATATATAATATTTTTTACTATAATCTTAAATAAGGTGATTTTTATGGATTATAAGAAAATGCTTGGAATTATATTGATTATATTGGGTTTAATTTTTATAATTTGCCCCTTGTATAGTGCAGCAGCAGTATCCTGGATTGCAGGCATATGTTTAATAGTATTTGGATTTGCCTCTATCATTGACGGATTTTCTGTATGGAGCATGATGGCTCATGTTTCAGTGATTAATATATTATTGGGAATTTGTGCAATACTATTTGGATTATTATTTATTTATGAAATTGATGTATTGTCTTTCCTTGTTGGATTCTTATTTTATTTAATTGCATTTGTAATGATATTTATTGGTATATCAGGAATTATTTTCGGAGTGGGGTCAATATCAAAAATCACCTCAGTATTGATTTTAATCTTGGGCATAATAGCATGCGGTCTTGCTTTTTATTCACTCGCACAACCGCTATATACATCAATCCTCGTTGGATTATGTCTGATTTTGGAAGGAATAGCTTTCTTGACAACTGGTGCAGTTGAGGATTAATTGGATAAGTGATATTTATGGATAAGGAAACAAAACAACGTTTGGGAGAAATCAGAGCAGCTTTAAAAAAGTATGGCTTTGATAAGATTTTAGCTCAAACAGCTAAAAGTAAAATACGTTCAAAAGACGATGATTCAGATAGTCTTTTGTTGGATGATGAAATTCCTGAAAAATTAAGATTGATGCTTCAGGAATTGGGAACTACTTTCATTAAGTTAGGCCAGCTGTTAAGTACAAGGCCGGATATTGTCGGCGAAAAAATTGCAGATGAATTGGCCAACTTGCAAGATGATAATCCTGCCATAACCTATGAACAGGTTAAGGCAATAGTTGAAAGGGAGCTCAACGGCAATATTGACGAGTTATTTGAAGATTTCCATCATGAACATTTAGCAACCGCATCCATTGGTCAGGTTCATGAAGCTAAATTAAGCACTGGTGAAAGGGTTGCAGTTAAAATCCAAAAAGAGGGCATCACTGATAAGATAGACCTTGATTTAAGGATAATGAAATATATTGCCAACCGTGCCGATAAATGGAATGCTGATTTAAGAAAATTGAACTTGCCAGGAATCATGGAAGAGTTTGACCGTTCAATTCACAAGGAAATCGATTATAATAATGAATTCATGAATATGCAACGCATAGAATTGAATTTCGAAGACAATCCTGATATTCATATTCCAGCCACCTATGCCAAATATTGTTCATCAAAAGTTTTAACAATGGAATTTATAGCCGGTGCAAAATTAAACGACGTATATGAAAGTGAAGGCGATGAATTCGATAAGAAACTTTTGGCAAAGAATGTTCTAGATTCTTATCTTCAACAACTGTTCATCGACGGATTTTTCCATGGAGACCCTCATCCAGGTAACATCATGATTTTAGAGAATAATGTTGTATGTTATCTTGATTTGGGTATGATGGGATTCTTTGATGAAGAATTTAAACGCAATCTCTCTGAAGTAATGTTATTGTTTGTAGACCAGGATGTAGACGGACTGATAAATCAGCTGATGTACATGGACATCTTGGATTATGATATTGACACAAAAACATTAAGAAGGGACTTGAATGATTTGTTCGGAAGGTATTTTGGAGTTCAATTAAATCGTTTCGACGGAGTGTTGGAGGCACTGCTAGGGCTTATGCAGGAGTACGGTGTCATTCTTCCAAATGAAATTGTTACAATGGCAAGGGGAATATCCATGGTTGAAGCTATTGCACACAATCTGGATCCGGAAATCGATGTTTTCGCATCAATCAAACCTATTGCCCAACAAATAGCTAAACAAAGAGTCAATCCTAAAGAGTACTTGAAAGGCAAAAAGAGCAGCATAATCTTATATGAACACATGTTTAGGGCCTTGCCGAAGCTTCTTACAAGGACAATTCACAAGATTGAAAATGAAGAATTGAAATTGAAGTTCGAAGTTGACATCAACGATAAGGTCTCAATAGTCGCCTTGATATCCGCGCTTCTAATTGGTTCTTCTGTTGTTTCATTTGGGCCAATGGTATTTGACATGCCTGTGATTTCTTTAATTGGGTATATAATAGCTATAATTTTAAGTATTATTGGCTTAAAGAAGTTTGTTTTATAATATCAAAATTATGAGGAATTAATTTTCCTCAAAAATTATTTTTTTTGCAAATTTAAATGTATTTGAGCAAGTTTATTTTTTTCAGCATGAATATCCATGTCACAATAATTGAAAATATACAGGACATGATTATTATCGGAGGATAGAAATAGTAGCCGATAATTATGAAAATGCATGTGAACACGATGTTTAAGAAATAGGTGTTGTAGTTCTGGAATGCTTCCTGCAGGAATGAGTTTGATTGGTCTATTTTTTTCATTTCATATGTGGCAATTAGAGAGCAGACATTGATAATGATAAAATCTATCCCATAGATGCATTGTGGCACAAAGCTGTGAAAGTTCATGGAAACGTATGTTGTTAAGTAAGGGATTAATGATAAAAAGAATAGTCCTAGTGATATGGTCCATATTGCTTTATAATTGATCTTGTTTACAATACTGAATAAGTTGTAGGTAAAGTTCCACACATTAAAGCAAACAATGAAACTGACTGCATATGCTATGAATTCAAGTTTTAATTCCAATAAACCGCTTAAACTGCCATTTGCAGCTATTGGAATTTCAAGCACAATGATTGTTATGATAATGGCTATGATTGCATCAATCAATGCTTCAAATCTTTCAGTATCTTCAAATTCCTTACCCTGCATTCTATTGTAGATAATGCTTAAGACCACGGCAACTAAACAGGCCAGATAGATTCCAGGAATAAATATTGTATATGATATTATAAAACCAATAATTATGATTAGTAAAGGCAGTATGAAGTGAGTCTTTTTAATGTTCAACTCTTTTAATTTTTCATTTGATTTGTTAGCTCCATAGACCACAACCACGGATATGATATGGGAAATGTTAGCAAAAAGGATTAGTAATCCGAAAATTGTCTCGGCAGTTAAAGAATACAAATTCAGAGAAAGCCATGATGCGAAATATGGAAATAGTGAGAATAAGAAGATTGAAACTCCATATGTGATTAGGGCCTTGTTGTTTATAGTGTCAATATGTTGAAATAGGTTCTGGTTGCTGTACCAGATATTGATAATTGATAGGAACACTATTAAATATGTTGCGATATTCAAATAATTTGAAAAGAAAGCTCCCCATTCCGGACTTAAAGGTTGAGGAATTTTCAGCACCAAAATTGTTATAACAATTGCCAAAACTGCATCATAAAAAGTTTCAAATCTATTAGTATTCATATATTTTAATATATTGTTTATTAGTAAATAAATCTTTATTTATCTTTTTTTCAAAATATTACTTTTCAAATGCTCTTGGAAAAATGTTATAATTAAATATTGGTATATTAAAAAATAAGGTGATTTTGAAAATGTCGTCTTATAAAGGGCATTCCATATTTGCATTAATTCTTTCATTGATGTTTTTTCATAGTCCTCTGTTAATTGCTTTAACTCTGATTGGTGCAAATATTCCAGACTTTGACCATAAGTTCAAAAAGGATAATGTCTATAAGTTGATCATTTTAGGATTGATAGTGTTTATTTCACTTTATATCCTTAAATTACCTTATTATATCGGGCTTATGATAGTGTTTTTGGGTGTCACTTTTTATTTTTCAGAGCATAGGAGTTTTACGCATTCGATTTTCGGTGTTTTGACATTGACCTCAGCCGTCTCGTTAATCCTGATTTGGGGCTTGGAGTTAATTGCAAGCATATCTCTTTTATCTGATTATTATCTGTTGATGGCAATTTTGATAGCTCTTTTAAGCTTTTTATTTTTGAATAAACGTATGCTGTTAATATTTTTACCAGTATTTTTCATCAGCCTGTTCATATTTAAAACCGGCAGCATCTCTTATATTGAAATTGTCATGAGCTTATTTTTAGGAGTATTTTCTCACATAGTTCTTGATTCCTTCACGCCTTCAGGAATTAAAATATTTGCTCCTCTGTCTTCAAAGAAAGTCTATAAGAATTTTGGCAGATGTTCTATATTTGCCTTAATCGTTTTGGCTATCCTGTATCATGCCCCATTCCTATTCAATCTCTTTGAACAATATGTGTCTGGTTCACTATTAATCGTTGGCATTTAATAAGGAGTAAGACATATAATTAATATCATGGTTGAAATTTCAGTTATACTTCCCGTTTACAATAGCGAAGATTACTTGGAGGGGTGTTTGGACAGTCTTTTGAATCAGACGTTCAAGGACATGGAAATTTTATGCATTGATGATGGCTCTAGTGATGGGTCCCCAGATATATTGAAGGAATATGAAAAAGCAGACAATCGCATAACTGTAATTAGCCAAGAGAACATGGGCGTTGCAAAAACCAGAAACAAGGCCTTGGAATTAATCAATGGCAATTATGTCTATTTCATGGATTCCGATGATTTCCTGGATAGGAATGCATTTAAAAAATTGCATGACAATATCACCTCAAACAATTCTGATTTTTGCATCATGAAAGCGATTTTCGTAAATGGTGATGAGGAGTATAAATTCCCCGCTTTTGACTTGGATAAGGAGTTTGAAAAGGTCAATTTCAATAGGTTCACATTCACTTATAAGGATATCAAAAGCCATGTTCTAAATGACTTGTTTGCGCCTTGGCTTAAGTTGTACAGTGCCGGATTTTTAAAGGGCAGCGAAGAATTTACTTTCCCTGAGATGAAATCGTATTCTGATGCTCCTTTCCATGTGAAGACAATGCTGAAAGCCTCCAGGATATCATTTGTCCCTGAATATCTCTATTATTATCGTGAAAATGATGATTCTTTGGTTCATTCGTCTTCGAATACTATTAATTTTTTCAAGCTTTCCGACATTATCGAAAATTATTTGAGGGAAAATAACTTTTTTGATGAGTTTAAAGATGAATTTGATGCATTCAGGGTGGTTAAGCTGGTTTATTATATGGGATTTGCGGATTCTGATGTGTATTACCTGAAAGCTAAGGACGAACTATCAAATATCAATGCGGCATCTTTATCAATTGCAGATAAAGACCTCGACAAAATGAATATAGTTCTCGATTCAGACAACTTAAAGGAATGTAAGTTGGCTTTAGAGTTGTATGATTGCAAAAGAAGGGTCAAATCAATGCAGGAATCCAGAAGCTGGAAAGTGACCAAACCATTAAGGAAATTTACATCATCATTAAAATAAATTGTTCATGCATACAAAGAATAATCCTGAATCTTTAACCCATAAGCAGAATTTTGAGACAATATATAGCACAGGCAGTTCTATTAACGGTCCGATTACAAGGGCGATGGCTATCAGCTCATGGCCAGGAAAAGATGTTATTGCGATGGCCAGCGCCAGCGGTGAGTTGCGTGCAAGGGTTGTCATTGTCAGACTGGCATATTCAGAGTAAGTGAAGTTAATTTTTTCGGATAACAGCAAGTCAATAATAACATTAACGCCAAAAAATATGATTAATGGAATGAATATGGTTGTTAGCGAGTTTAAATTTGAAAATAATAGTTCTCCTTGACTTGCGAATATGCAGAATACCGCAAGCGCCAAAAAGTAAATTTGAGTTTTGGCAAATAAATCCGTTGCTTTTTGCCTATAATTGTCATTAAGAATGAATTTTGTAATCTGCGCTGCAATAAATGGAATTACAATAACGGTTAAAAGTGAATAGGCAAGTTGTGAATAATCCATAGAATTTTCAGCTGCAAAAAATAGTATTAGATAGATTGGAAGCAAGATTAACTGCAAAACTAGATTAATTGGCAGTATTGATAAACTTAATTTCAAGTCGCCTTTTGCAAGTTTTGTAAATACTAAGTACCAATCCGTGCATGGTGTCAATATTAGCATGAAAAAGCCTATGAAAATGTCAATGTTTCCTTTAAAAAATATTGAACCTAAAAAGTATCCAAACAATGGGGTCCATATAAAATTGATTGAGAGGCTTGTGATACTGAATTTGGTGTTTTTAAAACTGTTTTTCAGTTCGCTTAAAGGAACCTCCAAAAATAGGCCATAAAGCATTAAACATAGGAATATGGTTATTAGAGAGCTGGCATTTTTAGCTATCAGGTCAACATTGGAAAATACTAGTCCGATGATGATTGCCAGAAATATTATTGTGGGTTCCAGTTTTTCCATTAATTCCATATTATCACTTTAGGCATGACTAAATTTAGTTATCGTAATATATAATGTTTTTTAATTTTGATAATTTTTGTTTGATTTTAACTTTGGCTATTAATCTATTCGTGATTTTTATATCCAGCAATTATTTTGTTCATTTAGAATTTTTCAATAAATTTTTTATTACTTTATTTCAAATTCATATGATTTTTTTAAAAAAGCATACATTTATAATAAATAATCATGATAAATAATAATATTATTATTTAGTCAATATTTTGGCTATTATTAATATTAATGAAATGGAGCTTATTTAATGTTTTTGACAAGAATCGGTTATGGAATTATTTATTTCTTAGACCTTATTTATCAGATAATTAAATCAACTATTGATGTTGCTTTTAATTCAGTAATGAGGAGAAATATTGATCCTGTTGTTGTCGACATTGAAACAGTATTGGAGAGACCTGTTTCACAGACAATATTAGCAAATAGTATTTCTTTAACTCCTGGTACTTTGTCTGTTGATTTGGACAGTGAAAATAACATTATTAAAGTAGCTGCTATTTCTCCAAGAGAAAAAGAGGATATTATTCCTTTTGAAAAATATATTAAGAAAATGCTTGAATAGTCATTTTCTTTTAAAGTAATCGAGTGAGATAGTATGGATATATTGTTTATTTCGAAATATATTGTGGTTATAGCATTAATTATTATGATGTTGGCCGCTTTAAGAGCAAGTGCATATAAATCTAACTCAATGGGGCTTTTAGGAAGCTCTGTAGTTGTTGTAGCTTTTGCTATGGTATTGCTTGTTGGGGGAGATATATATAATCTTGAATTCTATAAAGATATATCATTAGCTTTAATATTTTTTGGTTTTATAGGTACTGTTGCTTTCGCTGCTGTTTTGGGAGGGAATGACGAATGATTAAGTATATATCATCTGCCCTTCTTATTATATCAGCATTTCTGATTATTGTATCGGCAATAGGGCTTATCAGCATATCAAAAGATACCAAAAATGCAGTCTATGCAAGAATCCACATTGTCGGTATTTTTGATATTGCTTGTATTATTGCTATGATTGGTCTTGGCCAATATCTGCTTGCGGGCATATACTTTATTATAGCGCCGTTTGCAGCACATGCAATAGCTAATGCTTATTGGAAAAAGGAAGATAGAGAAAATAATTTAGAGGAGATAACTGTTGAACAGGAAGTTGATTATAATCATCCATTCATACATCCTAAAGATAAGATGCAGGCTTTTGAAAGTGAAGATTCAGAAAAACTAAAAGCGGATGACAGGTTCTCAGTTACTACTTTGGAAATTTATGAGGGGGAGTAAGATGCTAGAGTTTGTATTAATGATAATTATAGTTGTAAGCGCAATTCTTGCTCTTGTTCAAAAAGACTTATTAAAGGCCGCAATTTTAACAGGATTTGCTGGTGGAGCTATTGCAGTTCTTTTCCAAGTTTTACTTGCGCCCGATGTTGCTTTAACTCAAGCCATTGTTGGTGCGGTGATTGTCCCGGTATTTATTGCTTTGGCTGTTAAAAAGACTCAAAGGGAGGATAGCTAATGGCATACGTTCAACTTGCGATATTGGTCACATCCGCTGCTTTGGTTATTATTGGACTATATTCGGCGATTTTCATTGACAATATCATAAAAAAGATAATTGGTATTAGCTTTATTGAAGAAGGCGCTAATTTATTCATAGTTGCTATTGGTTATAAGCCAGGTGGTGTTGTTCCTATTTTAATGCCGGGAATGGATACATCTTGGTTTGCAACAAATGCTGCTTATCCATTGCCTTTTGGTTTGGTACTTACTAGTATTGTAATTGGTGCAAGTACTTTGGCTGTAATGCTTGCTTTAGTGATGGTTTTATACAGAAGATACGGCACATTATCTACTAAAGTAATGTTGGCAGACACATCAAAACAGGAGGAATACGATGAATGAGTTAATTCCACTTATGGTTATTGTTCCATTGATGGCAGCATTACTTATCAGTGCTTTTTCAAGATTCAATAAGGCTACTAAGATTTTTGCATTTGTCGTTGCAATCTGCCTTCCAATCATACCTATAGCCTCTAATTATGGTCTTCATTACTTTGGAGGTTATGAGCCATTAGTGGATAACGTGACAAGTGTATTCTATCATCCGGCAATTACCTATTCATTCACATTCTTGCAGCAAATATTTATTGCAGGTGTGGGTCTTTTGACATTTTTGGTCGTATTCATTTACCTGACCAAATATAAGAAAGTTTCCGGACCTTATTTGTTCTTGCTGTTCTTGGGCACTGCTGCAGTTACTGCAATGCTGCTGACAGATGATATTTTCCACATGTTTGTGTTCTTCGAGATATTGGCTCTGGCACAGGTGGGTATCGTTGCGGCTTCATCAATAGACTACAGTTATGAAATGGCTTTAAAATATATGATTTTGGGATCAATTGGGTCTCCTATAATGCTTTTGGGAATTGGATTCCTGCTTGCATTGACAGGTAGTGTAAATGTTACAGATATCGCAGCTGCGGTACATAATGGTTTAGTTGATATTACTTCTCCAGTATTTTTATTTTCACTCGGCTTAATATTCTTTGGTTGGTTATATGCCTCTGGTTTGCCACCATTCCATACTATAAAATCTGGAATTTATTCAAAAGCTGAACCTCATGGAGCCGCTTTGCTTCAATCATTTACAGTTATCTCAATGATTTCAATCGTATTAATCATGTTTAGAATTTATTCATCCCTACCAATATTTGAAGTTCTCATAGTCTTCTTCTCTATCTTGGCTATGATATTGGGCGTCTCTCTTGCACTTACCCAAACTGACTTCAGAAGGATGATTGGATTTTTAGCTGTCGGTGAGTTAGGATTCATTGGATTGGGTATAGGTCTTGGAACTCAGTATGCATTGACTGCTGGGCTTTTCCAAGCGTTGAATGAAATTATTATTACTGCATTATTATTCATAGGATTTGGCGCAATAGTGAACGCAACGAATGAAGTGGACACCCGTAAGCTCGGAGGTCTTTTGGCATATCATCCAAAAGTCAGCATAATGCTTCTGATTGGTGGTTTGGCAATGGCTGGAGTTCCTCCTTTAAGCGGATTCCAATCAAAATTAATGCTTGTTCAGGCATCTTTAAGTTGTGGATTCCCTGAAATATCCATTTTGGCAATCATGGTAAGTATAGCCACATTCGTAGTGTTTGTAAAAACATTCTATGCAATGTTTTTAAGGCCAAAACCAAACGATTTGGAGCTTGGCAAAAAGGATGTTCCACGTGCAATGATTTTTGCAATGGGAGTGTTACTGATTATCATCGTTTTACTTGGTATATTCCCAGATGTTGTGACAAATGGAATTTCTAACTTTGTAGGAGGGATATTATGAAACTTTATGATCAGATATTCAATGTTGTAAAGCAATTTAGAAAACTGTTCTCACCAGGCCCTGTAACAAATGCTGATGTTTCAGGCAGTATCACAGCAGAAATATTTTTAATTGTTTCATTGGTGTTGGCGGCAGTTTTATTAAGGCATGTGAGTATTCTTCTTGCAGGTTTGGTAACTTTGATATTGGCAATCGTATTGATTTCAAATATTCCGCTCATTCCAAAGTTCAAAATTGAGCAGGAAGATTCTTTGGAGAAAATGCTGTTCTATGCAGTGGTGACACTTAGTATTATTATCATATTCTTATACTGGGGTGGTAATCTTGTCTAGTAAGGGTACTGTTCGTAATTTGATTGCTGCGGTTTTAACAGCAATATTTTCTATTACTTTATTGGATGCGATATTCCATCTAAGCAGCATAATTAATCCTGGTGTAAGTAATATTTACAATGCTTTGGGAACTCAAATAGCTCCAAACATGGTAACTGTTGTTATTTTTGATTTCAGAGCATATGATACATTGGGAGAATCAATCATTTTATTAACTGCCGGATTAGTGGTTTTACTAATATTCGGCAGAGGATTATTGGGGGATAAACAATGAGTCAGGGTAGTATGATTTTAAAGATTATATCTTTGCCGATTTCAATTATATTGATTTGTTTAGGTATAATGACTATTCTTGGAGGCCATATCACTCCTGGTGGAGGTTTCCAAGGTGGTGCAATGATTACTAGTGGAATTATATTGTCCATTCTTGTTTATGGCATAGGCAATTCCCCGCTAGAATTTTCTCACTTTTATGTTGAAGTATTAGAATCAATTGGCGCATTAGGTTTTGTGATATTGGGTTTAATCGGTTTGTTTGTCGGAGGATTTTATCTCTACAATGTCGGAACCGATGTATTGAATATCATTCCTGCAACCATACAGAATGTCTTGCATTATCCTGATGTCACTAATGCTGGAATTATTCCATATCTCAACATATTTGTAGGTTTAAAAGTATTTGCAGGTTTATCCTCAATTGTTATAGCATTTGCAGGATTTAAGAAATTAGTTGAGGAGGGTGAATAATGTTAAGTCTAGGGCCAATCATATTTGGTGTTATATTGGGTTTGATTATCGGATCTCAAATTAAACTTGATGCACTTGGTGTGAAGTTCACTCTCGCTTCATTTGTGGTAATATTAATTGCAGGAATTATTGTAGCATGGCAATTAGGTCCATATCCATTTTATAACGATTTGCCTATTTCAACTGCATTTTTATCTGCTTTAATAGGAATTTTTGTAGGCAAACTACTATTTGCAAGGAGTAAATAAGGGGTTTTTAAAATGTTTTTATCAGCTAATACATGTGATGGAAAAGGAGAATGTATTAAACAATGCCCTACAAAAGCTATTAAATTGATTAATGGCAAAGCATTTAGCTGTCTTACCTGTGGGATATGTTATAAAAACTGTCCTAATGGTGCTATATTCCAAAATAGCTATGGGGGATATGTTGTAGACAGAGCTAAATGTAATGGCTGTGGAATGTGCATGTACAATTGTCCTACAAATAATATTTCTATCGAGGATGGAATTGTATACGGTATCTGTTCACGTTGCGGGGTTTGTGAAGGGGCATGTCCAAGTCACTCCAGAGTTGATGGATATGAACTTGAAAAATCAAAGCAGCTTAATTTAATTGAGTCATTGAAAATATTATATCCTCCGTTGGATAATGTTCCACATAAAACATCAAGTAAGGTTAAAGAAGTAACAAGGAATTACTTCGGAACCGATACGGAGAAGTGTATCTTATGTGGAAGATGTCAGGAATATTGTCCAACAACTGCAATTCATGTGAAAATCGATAGGGATGAAGGAATTTGCAGTGAATGCAGATTATGTAGTGATGTATGTCCTAATGAATCAATGAATAAGCATCAGATGGTTAATACATCAACCTGTACACTTTGTCTTAATTGTATGAAGGCTTGCCCTCGCAATGCAATTTCTGTTGATGATTTTGCGATTGTTGTCAATAAGCTCAATCAAAAACCAACTGGAAAAATAATATCTTGTTTAAATTGCGGATTATGTGCAGATTTATGTGAAAATGAATCACTTAAGAATATTGAAGGCAAATTAAGATATGATCCAACAGAAGATACGGAAAACATTACTCATGAATTGGCCATTAATGCATGTCCTGTCCATACATTAAGGGAAGATGAGGAAATGTTTATTTATGACGAGTTTGACGATGAGGAACTTCCTACACTATCTGGATTTTGTGTATCCTGTGGAAAATGCTTCCAGGTATGTGATGAAGTTGGTGCTCGTCAATTCATGACTGCCAGTTGGGATGGCAGTGTTTCAGATGATTGTATTTCATGTGGAATCTGTTCTGAAGTATGTCAGGAAGATGCAATCACTCTTCACAGGGGAACAATTTCAGTCGATTTGGATAAATGTATCTTATGTGAAAACTGTGCTGTTCACTGTCCTGTTGATGCAATTCCTAAGTCTACAATGTATAAAAACGAAATTAAAGATGGATTTAATTTCATCGAACAGGAATTGTGTATGCATTGCGGATTATGTCACAAGACATGTTCATATGATGCAATTGATGAAATTGATGGTAATTTTGTTGTCAACGATGAAAAATGTACTTATTGTGGCGCATGTAAGAATGCATGTCCTGCAAGGGCATTTTTATTCGAAAGAAATTTTAAAGATTCAATAGAGGGTATTTAAATGAGAAATGTACTTAGAATAGCTTTAGAAGGAGCTTTTACTAACTTTAAAAGAATCTTTTTTGCAGCAGATAGAGTTACAGACATGGAACTTAAAAGACAAATCTCAACACTTTCAGTAGAAGTGGATGATAGGGTCGATGAAAATGCCTGCATCGGATGTGCGGGCTGTGCAAATGTCTGTCCAACCGGTGCAATTGAGATGAAAAAATTGACAAGTCCTGTTAAATTAACTGATGGATGGACTAAAGATGAAGTACCTGAAATTAATCTTGAAAAATGTGTTGTATGTTATTATTGTCATGATTTCTGTCCGGTATTTTCACTTTATGGTGAAAAAGGAACAATTCACCCAAGTTGTGTAGGAGACCAAGAAGTAAATATTTCCGAATGTCTCGAACAGCCGTTCAAGATATCAGATGACAAACTTAAAATTATTGCACAATATTTATCAGATAAAACAGTGTTGAAAAATAAAGAGGAAGGTGATTAGATGGGTATTAAATCATTTTCAAGAGCAAGAGCAATACACGTCATGTTGGTTTATACCGGTGGATGTAATGGATGCGATATTGAAATTGTAAACTCAATATTATCACCAAGATTTGATGCTGAACAATATAATGTGTTTTTAACCTGGAATCCTCGTGAAGCGGATGTATTGGTTGTCACAGGACCAGTAACACACTTGAATAGAAAACCATTGGAGGCAATCTATGAAGCTATTCCTAATCCTAAATTAGTTGTGGCTGCGGGAAGTTGCGCTTTGATGGGAGGAGTATACAAAAATTGTTATGGGGACATTCCATCAGAAGAAATCGAAGGGCCAGTTGAAAATATTATACCAGTGAATGCAAAGATTCCGGGATGCGCCGTAAGGCCACAGGATGTTCTGGCGGGAGTTGTATCACTGTTACCTATATTATTGGATGCGGATTAAAGAGGGGATTAAATGGATGAAAAAGTACCAAGAAGCAATATTATTGAAACGGAAATTCCAATGGGTACGGTTCACCCTGCTGCATTGGAACCTTATAGGGTAAGATTTTTCGTTGAGGATGAGATAGTTCAGGAAGCAGAAATCACAATCGGTGTCAACCATCGTGGTATTGAAAGAATTATGGAAGGGCTTCCGGTTGAAAAAGCGAATTCACTTACTGAAAAAATTTGCGGGATCTGTTCCAATTCACATATATGGAATTCATGCAGAACTGCAGAAATTGGTTTAGGCATTGAAATTCCTCAAAGAGCTGTTTATATTCGCGTCATTATGGGGGAACTTGAACGTTTACATTCACATTTCTTGTATTTAGCACATGGTTGTGAAGTGTTGTCTCATGAAACATTTTCCATGAGGGTATTCTACTTAAGAGAATTAGTAATGGAATTGCTCGCAATGATTGGAGGTAACAGGGTTCAATATGGCTGTTCTGTTTTAGGTGGAGTGAGACCAAGATGTGATTTGGACGATGCAAAAATTTTAAGGCTTAAAAATGATATGGATGCAATAGAGGAGGGCCTTACAGGTTTTGTTGAAAGATTCACCTCAGATTCAATTGTAATGTCAAGGATTTCCGGAATTGGAGTTTTACCGCAAAAACAAGCCATCGAGCTTGCTGTAACCGGACCGACTCTCAGGGCTACAGGTGTTGCAAGAGATTTAAGAACAACAATGTTTGAATATGATGACTTTGATTATAATGTGATTACCCAGCCTGATGGGGATGTGAAATCTAACTTAATAATGAGGGCTCTTGAATCATTTGAATCAATTAAAATCATCCGTCAGGCTATAGCCAATCTCCCTGAAGGCAAAGTTATTAATAGGGATTGGGAAATGTTTGACACTGACATTACCGAAAGTTATATTGAAGTTCCAAGGGGAACCCTGTATCATTCTTATGCTTTGGAAAGTGGAAGAGTAAGGCACTGTATTATAAGAACTCCTTCAATGGCAAATATTGGTGCAATGCAATATGCTTGCATTGGAGATCAGATTACAGATGCCCAATTGTGTATTGTACAATGTGACCCTTGTTTCACATGTACGGACAGGGCAATTGAAATAATTAGGAGATAGAAAAATGTTTGGAAATGCAATTATCGATACAGTTTTCGCAGTAGTCGTTACAGTACTTGTTTGTTTTGTGATTTCAACATTGCTCCCTGGAATTGAAAGGAAATATATTCATGCAAGAATTCAACAAAGGATTGGACCTCTTGTGATTTCTCCAGGAATAATGGCTCCTATTAAGTTCATGTTTAAGGAAAATGTTGAGGTTTCATCTCCTGTTTCAGGGTTATATAAGTCATTGCCTATAATTTGCTTTATAGTTGTTTTATGCATCCTTGTCGCATTAACTCCTCAAGCTTACAAGATACCTGCACTGGCAAGTTTAGTGGCTATTGTTGGATTTTTGAAAGTTGAGGAAATCTGTTACGTGCTGATGGGGGCATTATCAAAATCCATAATGTCTGTTAGAATGCCGTTTCCGGACCAGATTAAAGGTGCAGCTCATAAAAAGGCAAACAGGTCATTTGTTGAAGACATAAGTGCAAAAAGGTCTTTAAGGATGATTACTTATGGGTCTTTCCCATTGTATTTGGCATTGTTTGCACCGGTAACCGCCGCTAGAAGCATATTTTTGGCAGACATTGTCGCATATCAGCAAGCTCACGGACCGTTCTTGTTCACTGTAGCTGGTGGAATTGCAGCTATCGTATTTTTCATTGGTTACATGATAATATTAAATGAATATCCATTTTCAATAATTAAGGCTAAATGTGATGTTATTGAAGGGCCATATATGGAATATGCCGCTAAATATCGTGCTGTCGTATATTTAACAAGAGGATTTTTCATGTTTGTGCTTGGAGCAATATTTTCAGTATTGTTCATTGGAATACCTCCAAACATCATGTCATGGGGTATTTTAGTCAATATTGCAGTTGCTTTGATATTTGTGTTCATGATGGGAATTTTTTCAGCATTCAGCCCGGTATTTACAAATAGGCAGTTATTGCCAACCATTCTTGGCGCAACACTGCTTGGAATATTGGCGGTTATAATTGGATTGTTATGAGGTGATTATTTTGAAATTTGTTATGAGGCCGTATCATATGGTAAGTCTTGGAGGATACATTGTTGAATGGGATTTTCCTTACAGAAATCTCATAGTTGTAAATAAAACCTCTGAACCAATTAAAATTGAAATACCTGTATTTCATGAAGAATGGATTGAGGAACACAGGAATTTAGGTCTTGAAGTCATTCCTGTAACTAAAGATGATAATTATTTAAGCATGTGGAAAAGGGCACATGCAGAACTAGATAAAGTAAGGCCGCAAAATGAGTGATTATACATTAACTATAAAGTCAGATGAAAAGAAAGGCGTATTGGATGATATCACTGATGTTATCACATCCCACGGAGCTAATATCAGTTATGTCCATCTTTTCGTAGAGAAAAATAACATGGGTTCAATCAATCTGGAACTTGAACATGTTGAGAATATCGATGATTTGATTGCAGATTTGAAAAATATCGAAGAAATCAAATCGGTTGAACTTCATGGCTCTCAGTTGGACATTTATGGTAAACGTATAATTATTGTCGGTGGAGGAGCACAGGTATCTCAAGTTGCCTTGGGTGCAATAACCGAAGCGGACAGGCATAATATACGTGGCGAACGTATTAGTATAGATACAATTCCGCTTGTTGGTGAAAGTGACTTGGCTGAAGCTGTTGAAGCTATTTCAAGGCTTCCACGTGTAAGCGCATTGGTTTTAGCAGGATCACTGATGGGTGGAGAAATCACAGAAGCCGTTAAGAAAGTCAAAGAGCAAAGCAATTTAATTGTAATTTGTCTTAATATGCCTGGAAGCGTAACGGAACATGCTGATTTGATTATTACAGACCCAATTCAGGCTGGCGTTATAGCCGTAATGTCAATAGCAGATACTGCTGTTTTTGATATCAACCGACTTGGAGACAATATAAAATTTTAATTCATGTTTATGGGCATATAGGGGAGTTTTATAACTCCTTTAGGTGAATAAGGATTTTTACAATCCTTATTTACTCGTTTAAACAGATGTCTTTGTATTCGCAAAGTTCACATTTTTTAATGTTTTTTTTAACGTTAGGTAGCTTTTTATTCTCGGTAATCTCTTTTACCTCTCTCATTATATCAAATAGTCCTTTTCTTAGATTAACGTCCATAACGACAGGTCGTCTGTCACCTATTTTTTCATAATCAATGAAACCCACAAACACCTCTGTTTCAAATTCCTCTTCAAGAAGGATTGCATGAGCCACCAGCTCTATGGCATCCTGATCCCAAACGCCTTTAATTGGAGGATTTGAGCTTTTAATGGAAACAGGATAGTATTTTCCATCTATTATTTCTATTTTATCACACATGCCAATCAGTTCAAGCTGGGTGTCTTTTAAAAGGTAGGAATACATTGTGTTTGGGAAAAACATGTCTATTATTTCAAATGCATTCTTGTCAAGTATTGTCATAGCCTGTTTGATTTTCAGCGCTTTAATTTTTATGTTGAAATATGTGTCATCAATTATCTGATTTATTTGGGATAACTCCAAGTTTAAATCCATTGACCTGATTGCATCGGAGGTGTTCTTGATATATGGGTTGATGGTTTGTGATAGAATCTGCTCTATCTGGTTTAAATCCATATCCTTTTTAATCTTGCGCATGTTTTTTTGAATTAAATCCTGAATGTCTATTTTAAGCTTTTTAATTTCAATTGCCAATTGGTAATCCTTGTTTTCTTTAGTGTCCACATGAGTTTGAATGTATAGCTTCATTGGACAGTACATATGTGTTTTAATCGAAGAAACATTCATCATAAAATAACCTCTTAAATTACGTAATATTACTTAGTTATTAATAATATAAATAATTAGAAGTTATAAATAATGTAAATTCTTTTAAATAAAATAAAAAAAGTAAATAGCTATTTATTTAGCTATTTAAAATCAATTTTACACATTATAGTAATCCTTGTTTATTGCAGGCAATTTTGCAAAAATAATTGGAACGACTATTAGCACGACAGTCAATATTATCATGATTGTGGCACTTAAACTATCGGCAGATTTTACTGTTGTCCATACTCCCTGAATCCAAAGGAAGACTATACAGACTGGCAATATGTATTTGATAACTGTTTTCCAGAGTTTTCCCACTTTAATTGTTGTATTCTTATTTAATGTTTCAATTAAATCATCGAATTTGTAAATCCAACCAAAGATTATGCATTCGAGAAGTACAGCAAACAATAGTGCGAAATTATTCAGGTAAGCATCAAACACTCCCAATATTGTGCTTCCAATGCCGGTTGTGAATATTATTGATATTAAGAATCCAACGAGGCATACTGCAGTTGCAGTCTTTTTACGTTCAATAAGGAATTTTTCCGAAATTGAGTAGCAAACTCCTTCCAGAAGTGCAATGATGGATGTGATTCCTGCAAACAGAATGCATAAAAAGAATAATGGTCCGATAATGTAGGCGGCACTTCCCATTGTATTGAATACCTGTGGGAAAACTACGAATGCTAGTCCTGTCCCTTCAGTTACGAGTTCATTAAATGGAATTCCGCTAGTCACTGTCATAAATCCTAAAATGGAGAATATTCCAATTGAATTAAACACCTCAATACCGGAATTTGAAAATGCAACAATTAGGGCATTATCCACTAGTTTGGTTTCTTCTGGAAGGTAACTTGCATAAGTCATAGCTATTGCCATTCCCAAACTGAGTGAGAACACAATTTGTCCGAAAGCAGCTAACCAAACGTCAGTGTTTGCAAGGGCACTCCAGTCCGGTGTAAAAATCTGTGAGTATCCGGCAGATGCGCCAGGTAATGTTAATGAAAATAGGACGATGCCTACCACTATCAAAGCGAGTAATGGTATTAAAGTTTTTGTCACACGGCCAATCCCATCATTCAAATCTCTTTTAAGGATGAACCATGCCATAAACCAAATTGCAAATGTTGCTCCAATAACAATTGGAACAATATTAAATATTCCAGAAATGGAATCTGTTGCTTGCAAAACGTTATTTGCAAAGAACAAATCCGGATTTGTTCCCCAAGCTTTAGTGAAACTTAAAATCAGGTAAATCAAGTCCCATCCAACAACGCAAACGTAATACGTTGTGATTAGGAAAACTATTAAAAGTATAAACCATGCAACGGGCTCTAGTTTTTTACTGATTGAAAATAATATTCTTGCAAGGGATCGTTTGAACTTATAACCGACAGCATATTCAACTAAAACGAAGGAAATTCCTAAAAGAAATAGTGAAACGATATAAGGAATCATGAATGATCCTCCACCATTGGAGTATAGGATATATGGGAAACGCCAAATGTTTCCGAGTCCAACAGCAGAACCAATCATCGCCATCATAAATGCAAAATTACTATTCCATTGTTGTTTTTTTGTTCCAGTCATTTTATCACATTAAGTTGAATATTATTATTTAGGTCATAGAAGTTTAAATAATATCCTATTGTTTGAAAAATAGTTCTAAAATGTTAATTTAATTGTTAAAAAAAAAGTTTAAAAAAGTTTATTTTAAAAAATAAACTCTTTTTGAATGATATTTAATCTTTGCTGGTTGGTATGTAAGGAATTATTGCTTCAGCCAATTTGCTGACCGGCATGGTTTGTATCCACACTTTTCCAGGTCCGGTTAATTTGGTGAAAAATAGGCCTTCTCCACCGAATATCATGTTTTTGGCTCCTTTGACTCTTTCGACATCAAAAGTGACGCTTTCTTCCATTGCGGCAACGTGTCCTTGATTTACAAGCAAGTGTTCTCCCGGTTGTAAGTCGTGTTCAATTACTTCTCCGTCAATTTCTAAAAATAGCATTCCTGTTCCGGTAAATTTTTGAAGAATGAATCCTTCACCACTGAACAATCCTACTCCAAGGCTCTTTTTGAAGTATATGTCAATGTCAACACTCTCTTCAGCAGCTAAAAATGCATTTTTCTCACCAATTATTGTATTGTTTCCGTTTAATCTGATAGGAATAATCTTTCCAGGATAGCAGGCTGAGAATGCTATTTTTTGATTGTCTGATTCTGCGGTAAAGAAATTTAAAAATATTGTATCTCCGGATAATGCTCTTCCAAGTCCTTTTAAAAGTCCTCCACCAGTATTGGTTTCCATTTTAATGTCGGATGTCATGAATGCCATTGCACCACTTTCATCCTTCATGGTTTCTCCTTTTTGTAATTTGCATACTACAGTAGGGAATGAACCTCCAGTTATCTCATATTCCATTTTATCACCTAAATGCTTTTATATTAATGTATTTGAGCTTTAAAGTATATAAATAGTTCTTTTTTATTTTTGATTAATGTAATATTTTAAGCGGGACTCTCTTTAAGTTTTAAGTATTCATCAATCGCTTCACGGGTAGTTCCAACAACCAGACGGTAATGTGAATCTTTACCATTGACAATGACTTTTTCCACTTTTCCTTTAGCTATTACATGCTCACCGTCAACGACCTCTCCAGCGTAGGTGTGTGTAAATGATACAACTTCAGTTAATGGGAAATCAACACCATCAATGACTTTAACATTCTCAATTGTATAAAGTGAAGGGTTATCGAATGCTCCAAGGGCACTGACAATGTCACATTCAATTTGAGCTATTCCTTGAGGTTCATAAACTGTATCTCCCCAAGTTCCTTCTATTTCATCATAATCTTTGGTGGCTAAAATATCAAATAAAGTTCCATTTATTGTTCCCCTATTTGCTTTCCTGTTTTCATACCATCTGAATTCTTCTTTTGTCAAGCTTTCATCGAACATTCTTTTATCGTATACGAAATCCCAATAATCATTAGTGATTCCTTCAACGGTAATGTGTTTGTCCACCTCTTCAATGTAGACTTCTTTTCCGCGATGCTCTTTAAAGGCGGCGATTGCCTTTCTGTGGTTGTCAAGGCCATAAACAACGAAGTCCAAATCACTGACATCCCTTTTTTGAAGGCCCGGCAAGATTGAGCCGGAAATTCCCAGATGGTCATAGGGGATACCTGCCATAAAGTGGAAAAAGTCAGCAACATCCATTAGTTTGGCTATCAATTCTGGATTTTTGACTTCGCCTCCACTTTCAAAGGTCTTTTTAAGGCCATGAAGTCTGTCTTCTGGTTTAATGACTCTTTCAACTTTATCTAAAGGAACGCCCATCATTTCAACATTGGTCACATCACTGAAATATAAATAATCAGGATGATTTTCTCTTAAATAGGTATAGGCTTCTTCAGACCCTACCTTTCTGTAGCGTTTGCCACCTTTTTCACGGTCGCCTTCAGGGTCAGGCACATACCTTAAAAATGAAATCACCCTATTTTCCGGGTGAATGTAATTTGTAGATGCGAAGTATAAATCATCGCTTGTATAAATAAAATCTCTTGTTCTTACTTGTTTCATAATTTTTTCTCCTTGTTTAAAGTTAATTTTTTAAATAATTAATATTTTGCTAAGTGAAATAGAATAGGCTAAATGAATCTAATATGAAAAACAGGCCAAATGCTTCTGCAAGTGCAGATATTAAACTTCCTACAATAAAATAAGATTCTAATGTTTTCATTAACATCAGTGCCACTGAAAATACTATTAAAGTTAAAATAACGAAATTTAAATATTTTTTAATACCGTTCTTTCTAATAATTTTTGTGAGCTTTATGAAATTCATTGACTCTTTTAAGGATTCTGTTTCTTTTAGTCGGATTTTGGCAAGTGAACAATATGAGAAAAATATTGCAAACATAATCATGAATACTGCCAATGTGACCATAACTGAGAATGCAAGGTGTTGATATGTATCAGGGGATAATAAATTAATCAGTTTCGGCAAAGTCAATGTATGTAATTTCGTGTCTATATACTCGAAATTGTTTAAAATTGAATCGATGTTGCGGTAAATGCCTAATGCGTAACATATGATGCCTGTAGAGAGAAATGTCAAAAGATAATAATATAATTCTGTTAATGTATCTCTAAATCCTACTTTGGTGGTGTATTTGATAGATACTTCTCGCACATCAAACGAATCGAAAATATAGTGATAAACAATTGCTATGCTGATTCCAAGAACAATTATGCTTATTATTCCTCCAATAACTAATTTTATTGGGGTCAATTCATTAATGGTTCCTAGGTTATTGGTTTCATTAATGACTTCGGACACGAAAAAGAGAAATGTAACCAATATAAACCCTTTGTAGGCTCTAAATGGTAGGGAAACGGCCTTTTTAATAATTTCAATTGTATTCATATAATTAGATATTTTGATTTTGGAATAATTTAAAGTTATTACTTTTTTGAGTTTAGTTTATATACCTTGAGGTTACTATATTAAATAGTATACTTAATTTTGAATAGGTTTTTAATATGACAATCACTCATAAACATATTGATGAAATTTTTGAATATGACGGAAGTCAAATTGATCCTTCATGGGCATTTCAAGAGTTTGGAATTTACGGATCATCAATCATAACCTGGATTGGTCCGGTCAATATCTCTCCTGATAATTTAAAGGACTTTGCAGATGTGGGGCTTGAAATCAAATCAGATTACATGGTTAACTTTATTTGTGAATTTTTTGACCAGCAGCCTCCAAATATGAGGATTGCTTATTTAAGACAAAGACTTTTAGTAATGATTTTTAGAGAAATTCTGACAGAATATGGGGTTCAAACTAAGAGGGATGGAGATGACATCTTTGTTGATGGCAGAAAATTATCCATTTCAATAGCCAGTGTTTCTTTAAGCTCTGCAAAGATTCATTTTGCACTTAACCTTGAAGATAAGGGAACTCCAAATGATGTTGAAACTATTGGATTATGTGATATTAAAGTCAATGATAAACCAGTATTTGATGATAATAATTTATTGGAGTTAATTAATGAAACTGTAAAAAGATTCATAGATGAATTGGAAACAATTGAAAATGATATAAGCAAAACCAAGGTGTTAGGATGAAAATTTTAGTAAATGGTATTCAATCTAATTTAAGATTCTCTTCTGCTCATGTTATTCCTGGACATGAATCATGCGGATTTATTCATGGACATTCCTACTTTGTGGATGTTGAAATTGAAGGCGAAAGGGAAGGTGAATTCGAATTTGTAGTCGATTTTAAAGATGTTAAGGGATATACTAAGGCAATTTGCGATGAGTTGGATCACAGGCTATTGATTCCGGTCTATAATAATTTGATTGACTTTAAAGATTTTGACAAAGATAAAGATTCCATATTTGATTTAAAAAAAGAAGGTTCTGTTTATTTCAGAATCGATGGAAAGGGATATTCCATTCCCTCTGAAGATTGCGTATTTTTACCTCTTCCTTACACTTCTGCTGAAGAATTGTCTAAGTTTTTTGCAGAGACTCTAGCCAAAAAACTCTCAGAGACTTATGATAACTTAAGTTATGTTGCAGTTTGTGTTAATGAGGGAATAGGTCAAGGAGCCGAATATAGGAAAGATTTATGATGAAAGCTCCGATTATAGAAATATTTTCATCTTTTCAGGGCGAAGGTCTTCTGATAGGTGAAAGACAGATATTTGTTAGATTTGCAGGTTGCAATCTAAATTGCAATTATTGTGACACCAATGATAGTAAATCACGGGATTCAGGAAAATTGATGACTTCCAAGGAGGTCACAGAGGAAATTAATAATATTTTAACTCCTGATTGTAGGACTATTTCATTTACTGGAGGTGAACCTAGCTTATATCCTGACTTTATTTCTGAGGTTAGTAAAAACTTCGATTTAAAGATTATGCTAGAAACTAATGGGACTTTGCCAGACAATATTGATTTAATCGATAAATTAGATGTTGTTTCATTGGATATTAAATTACCTGAGCATTTTGATGATGATTTTGATGAAGAAATATTTTTAAATGAGATTAAATCACTAAATTTATTAATGGCGAAGTGCATAAATGTATATTGTAAAGTAGTTATATTGCCTTCAACAAAAATAAAGTCATTTAAAGAGGTAGTTGAAAAATTATCACAGAATATTTCAAACAAAAGCGACCTTAAAATTATTATCCAACCCTCTAGTCCTTTAACTGAATGGAAGGACATTAATTTTAGATTATTTACCTTTTCTGAAATTGTTGGGCAATATTTTGAAGTTTCCACCATTCCTCAAATCCATAAAATTTTGGATATTGAGTAATTTTGTTTTTAATATTGATTTTATTTTTTTGAAGCGTAATCGTAAACTGAGGTGTGAAAATGAAAGATAAGACATCCATTAACAGAAAATCAAATACAGGCGCAGTTGAACGCGAAACTAAAGTTCATGATAAGGAAGGGGACATCATGGCAATTGCTACCAGAGATGTAGTTTCTATTCCTCCTTCAAAAAGTATCAAAGACACTGCTAAAGTAATGATGGAACACGAATTTAGAAGATTGCCAATCGCTGATCCTGGTTCTGGTAAATTATTAGGTATCGTAACAGTAATGGATATATTAGATTTCTTTGGTGGAGGAAAAAAATTCAACATTATTGAGAAAAAATACGAAGATAATTTCTTAGCAGCTATTAACGAACCTATTAAAGAAATTATGACTCGTGATTTGATTACTTTGTCTAATAAGGCATCTATTGGCGAGACTATTCAAACCATGTTGGACCATCAATTGGGTGCTATACCTCTTGTTGATGGTGATGGAAAACTTGCAGGTATTGTAACTGAAAGGGATATTGCCCTATCACTTGCAGGAATGGCTGGCAAAGAAACTGTACAAGATTATATGAGTACTAAAGTGTTCAATACTACTCCAGGAACACCAGTTGGGGATGCATGTAAAATCATGGTAAGAAATGGTTTAAGAAGAATTCCTGTCATTGGTGGAGAAGCAGACATTTCTAAAGCGGCTAAAAAATTATTGGGTATCTTAACTTCTACTGATGTTATAAGATTCTTAAATGCAAAAGAATTATTTGATCATTTAAATTCTAATTTAGCAACTGATGTTTTAAAGACAACAATTTCAGATATCATGGTTAAAGAACCTATAACTGTTGGACCTACCATGACCATTGGGGAATTATGTGAAATTTTCGCTGATAAGAATATTGGTGGAGTGCCAGTTGTTAAAAATGATGATGTAATTGGAATTATTACTGAAAGAGACATATTAAACGCAGTTAAAAGAGTTTAAATATTAAAATAATAAGGAGATGATAATATGCAAATTAAGAATTTGATGTCTGAGGATTTAATCACTGTAGACAAAGATCAAAATCTTTCTGATGCTTTAAAATTATTGCGTAAACATAATGTTTCACGTTTACCTGTAACTAATAATAAAGAATTAGTTGGTATTATTTCAGAGAGGGATATAGCTGATAAGCTTGGTTCTTCAAAATATGAAAGCATGCCAGCATCAAGACTTCATATTTCATCTGTAATGGTTAAAGATGTATTTACAGTACCTCAAACAATGCAATTGGAAGAGGTAGCAAGATTAATGTTAGAAAATGGCATTGGGTCAGTTCCTGTCATGGATGATGATAAAATGGTGGGTATTGTTTCAAAAGCAGATTTTGTTACTCTTGCAACAGGAATTGCATTCGATAAAATTGCTGTAAAAGAAATAATGTCTAAAGGCTCGATTACAGTTTCTTCAACAGAAAGGTTAGTTCATGCAAGAAGAGTGATGCTTGAATCTCATGTTGGAAGATTGCCTGTTGTTGATGAAGAAAAACTTGTTGGAATGATTACATCTAAAGATTTGATGAGAGCCTTCATCGATTTTAGAAAAAAAGTTCCGGAAAAGTATCAAAAATCTCAAATTAAAGAGGTTTTAGTCGAAGACATAATGTCTACTAATCCAACGTTCGTGTCAAAAGAAATGTCTATTACTGAAGTGTCTGAAATAATAATGGAAACAGGATTCAATGGATTGCCTGTTGTTGAAGATGGCGATGTAATAGGTATTATTACACAAACAGATATTTTAAAACTAATTGAAAAATTAGAATCTTAAATTTAGTATAGTTTTTTACTATACTTCTTTTTTTTATTTTTAGGGGGTTTCATTATTACATATATCTCATTTTTAGGTCCCAAAGGAACATTCACTCATGAGGCAGCCAATTTGATGGGGGATGATCTGATTCCATATTGCACCATTCCTGCGGTCATGGAAAGCGTCGCAAATGATGAATGTGAATATGGGGTCGTGCCAATTGAAAATTCTATAGAAGGTCCAGTTGGAGTTACCCTGGATTCATTGGCTCATAAATTTGATTTAAATATATATGGGGAAATCATTATTCCCATTAATCAAAATTTAATTGTCAATCCGGGATGTGAGATGGAGGATATTGAAGATGTTTACTCCCATTCTCAGGCATTAGCACAATGCAGCGATTTTGTAAATTCCCATGAAATTCAACCACATTATGCTGTAAGTACTGCCAGAGCCGCTAAAGATATCATCGGCTATAGGAATAAGGCCGCTATTGGCAATAAGAAGATTGTTGAAATATATGGTTTGGAAATTCTTGAATCAAACATTCAGGATATGGACAATAATGAAACCAGATTTGTAGTGGTTTCAAAAAAAGAGCATGAAATGACTGGAAAGGATAAAACATCCATTATATTTTCTATTTTTGAAGATAAGCCAGGTCAGCTATATAAAATATTGGGAATTTTTGAAAAAAATAATATAAACTTGACTAAAATCGAGTCTCGACCATCTAAAAAGGGTTTGGGCAGATATTTGTTTTTCGTTGACTTTAATGGCCATATTGAGGATAAAACAATCCAAGATATCATAAAAGAGATTGAAGATAATACTTATTTTTTAAAAGTTTTAGGTTCGTACCCTGAATATAAGTAAACTATAAATTAATGTTTATATAGATTTATATATGTACTAATTCCATGGAGGGGTAGGCATGTCAGATGAAAGAGAAAAACTTCTACGGGTCATGAAAAATTTAGAATCTGATTATAAATCCGGAAAGATATCTGCAGAAAAGTACAGTTATTTCCGTTCTAAATATGAAGATAAGCTAAATTCAATAGATGCTAAAGCCGCCACAAAAAGAATCAGGTCTATGCAAGGCAAACCCGCTTCTAATGACGGTAAAAGAAGAAGACGTAGAAGACCTACCAAAAATAAGAGAAAAGAGGAACAAGATTTAGTTCAAAAATATATTATTAATCCTAAAAAGGATGATTCTAAATATAATAAGAAGGAAAAATCTTCAATGGATAGTGGTACATTTAAATTATTCTTAGTGTTAATATTGGTAATAGGATTTACTGCAGGCACTGCTTATGGCATTTTTAATTTAGATTTTGGATCTGTGCCGGATTCTGACGCTGTTGCAATTGTAAGTGATACAGCTTTCCCTGATATTAACGAAGATGTTACAGATAACACAACCTCCTCTAATAGCAATGCCAGCAGCCATAATACTAACAATAATAATGATGTTGAAACTACTACGGATGACTCAAATTCAGACAATCATCAAGGTTCTGGAGGTTCTGGTAGTGGTTCTGGTGGCTCTGGTAGTGGTTCTGGAGGTTCTGGTAGTGGTTCTGGTGGCTCTGGTAGTGGTTCAGGCGGTTCTAATGGCGGTTCCGGTAGTGGTTCAGGCGGATCTGGACATGGAGGAAATGGATAGTAATTTATTCCATTAGGGGTGAGATTATGAAAAATAAAATTTTAAATGCAGGTGTTATAGCTTTCATACTTTTATTATTTTTAATTTCTGCTACTTCAATGGTGAGTGCTGAAGACGATAATTCTGATTTGACTACATTGTCCATATCAAAAGGAGGCATAACTCTTTATTATCCTTCTAATTGGGGAGTTTCACAGGCAACATCTAATTATTCCATAATGGCAATCTCCAAAATTGATTCTGTGGATTCATTTGGTGTTGGTCAGGTCAATGTCCTTGTTGAAAAAAAGCAAATTGAAGGTGGCAATTTTAACAAGTTCGTTAATGATAGTTACAAATCCATGGAAAAGGATACCTCATTCCAATTGGTTTCATCTGGAAGTGTTTCTATTGATGGTAATGACGCATTAGAATACATATATGTTTCCAACGAAAATGGCGTTGAAAGGGAACACAAGGCGGTTTGGTTTGAAAAAGGAGGCCAAGCGTATGTTATAATGTATAGTGCTCCGTTGGATCAATTTGAAGATAATTTGAATGTTTTCGATTTTATTTTATCAAAAATTCAAATTACTTAATTCTTTTTTTAGGTGTTATGATGATTATTTTATGTGTTACTGGTAGTGTTGCTGCCGGTGAAGCTATTAAATTAGCCCGTGAATTTAGACGCAATGATGTTGAAGTTAAATGCTTTATGAGTGATGCTGCTTGTGAACTTATACATCCTAATTCTATGGAGTTTGCAACAGGCAATTCTGTGGTGACTGAACTCACTGGAGAAATTGAGCATGTTAAATATTCTCAGGAAGATTTAGTACTTGTTGCTCCAGCCACTGCAAATACAATCTCAAAATTTGCATATAAGATAGCGGACAATCCAATTTCCACTCTTTTAATTACTGCATATGGCCATGACACTCCAATTATTTTTGTCCCGTCAATGCATGATTCAATGTATAAGGCCATTAGCGAGAATGTTGAGAAGATTAAGAATGAGGGTTCGGCAATATTCATAAACCCTCGCATGGATGAGGGGAAAGCCAAATTCCCATCAAAAGAGGATATTGTTTTGGAATCTTTAAGAACAATTAATTTAAATAAACAGGATTGATTTTATTAAAGGCAAAAAAGTTTTAATAAGTATGGGGGGAACATTTGAACCTATTGATTCTGTGAGAGGAATTACAAATAAGTCTTCCGGAAAAATGGGTTTGGAGCTTGCAAAAGAGGCATATATTAGAGGTGCTGATTTAAAATTGGTTGTAGCTAATGTGAGTGTCGATATTCCTTCTGTTTTTGATGTGGTTCGTGTTGAAACCAGCAGTGAAATGAATGATGCAATCTTGGATTTGATATCTGAATATGATATTTTCATATCCACTGCCGCAGTGTCTGATTTTGAATTTAGGCAAAAATCTGATAAAAAGCTTGATTCTAGCAGTTCTCTTTTTTTAAATCTTAAACCGACAACCAAAATTATTCGCCAGATTAAGAAGGTTAACCCGGATATATTTCTGGTTGGCTTTAAGGCGGAGTTTAATGTTTCCCATGAGGATATTATTAATTGCGCAAGAAAGCAGATTTCAGATGCGGGCACTGATTTGGTCATTGCAAATGACGTGTCTAAAAACGGATGTCATTTTGGATCTGATAATAATGAGGTTTTAATTGTGGATGAAGATGTGATGTCTGTTCCATTGGCTTCGAAAAAGGAAGTTGCGAAAACAATCATTGATGTAATATCCAAAAAGATATAGATTAATCTACATCTACTTTAATTAATCCTATTTTTTCATCAACAAGTTACATTATTTTGATGGTAGCGTCATTTATTGGGATGCTTATTTTCATATTATTCATTTTATCAACTGGAAAATCAAAATAAAGGGGAGTTATTTTCACACCATTAGATTGTTTTTTCAAAATTTTTTAGGTCATACTAAATTGCATTGTATTTGTCTTATTTGTTATTTGCCATTGTAGTTATATTTGATTTTTTGATTGTGAATACATTTTAAATGCAATTTTGTTTTGAATATGTATGGTGAAATCCTATAATTATTTGCTTTAGGATGTATTTTATTATGCAATATTAAGCTCAAAATAGTAATACTTTTTCAAATAAAATAAGCAAATTAATCTTTTAAAATTTTTCTTGTAAAAATAGTTATTTCAATAAAATAAGTTCATGCCTTTAGGCTTTAGTTAAATGGAGTGATTAATAGAGTGAATCCACCTAAAGGACGCTTAAATGAACTTTTATTTTATTTGCATTAGCATATATAATATTTTATTTTATAGTATAAAAAGGTATCTAAGTAATACTTTTCGGCGATTTTTGTAGTAATTTTTTATATTTCTTAGAGGTGTTTTTTAGTTGATTATCACTCAAAAATTGGGTGATTTTTTTCAAAAATTTTTTTATATTGGCAATGCATTATTGCCTTTTTTGTACTGCATTTGTTTTGAAATTTGGTTAATTTTAAAAAATTTATCGTAGGTTTTCTTTTGATATTTGTTGGATTTTCCTTTAGGATTTTATATATTTCTGGTTTTGATGATTTTCATTGCAAAACTATTGGTCGATTATTCTTTTTGACAAAATTTTCATGTGTTTTTAATGGGGTGATTTTTAATGTTTTGATATTTGTTAAGGTATTCTGGGTATATATTTTTGTCTATTGGGGTATGACATTTCTTTTTGGCAGTTTCATAAAAATTTAAATCTATACGAATCTTTTGATTTTTATTTAAATTTGAAAAATTTATTTTTTTTAACAGATTCTTAAAATCCAATCTATTTTATCAAAATTATCATTAGGGATATTGCAAAATTTAAAAGATGATTGATTGCTACACTAGAAAAAAAGAAGAAGGGTAGATGCGTGTTGCACCTACTTGATTTTAATTTTAATGTTTTTGATTACTTTGCTGTAGTAACTGTTTCCGTTATATTTGATAATTGCTTTGTAAGTTCCTTTTTTAGCTAATTTGGTAATTTTAAATGTTGCTTTACCTTTGCTGTTGGTTTTAGCAGCATATGTTTTACCTTTAACTTTTAAGGTAACCTTTGCTTTTTTTATTGCTTTGTTTTTGTTGGTTTTTAATGTTACGCTGTATTTTTTGGTTTTAACTGATTTTTTGAATGATTTTGCTTTTGCAGTCAATTTTGGAGTAGCTTTTTTAACAGTTACTTTGATAGATTTGCTTGAAGCGCTGTAGTTGGCATCTCCTGCAAACTTGATTGATGCAGTATATGCTTTTGGATCTAAACTGGAGATATCAACTGAAACCTGTCCTTTGGAATTGGTTTTCAATGTTTTTGAAATCTTGCCCACTTTAACTGTCACTTTTTTGTTCGCTAAAACTCCATTGGAATCTTTAAGTGTAACGATAAGTTTTTTAGCCACATTATATGTGGCAGTTACACTTGATGCAGTTAATTGTGTTTTTGATTTGGTAACACTAATATCTTGAACAATAGTAGACATTATATGGTTTTTATCAGGAATTGCTGAAACAACCAATTTATAATCCCCAATGCTCAAACCAGAAATGGTGATGACATTATTTTCAGAAATATTAACAACTGCCTCATCATGATATGGAACAAAAGCCAAATCAATTTTGATAATACCATTAAGAATAGGATCAATAACAATGTCCTTACCATACTCAAATGCAGTTACGGGGATGATTAGTGTTGCATTTGCCTTATTTACAGTTATTTTAACAATATTGCTTACAGACTCATGGTCTCTGTCTGGAATGGTTGTGATATTTAAGCTATAATTTCCAGCATCTAAATTTGAAACAAAAATTTGATTGCCGCTGATAGCTACAAAAGCATCTGAACAATTTACAACATTCGCATTAAATCCAGTAGCTCCATTTACTGTAACTGTTGCAGTGCCAAATAATCCGTAATCAAAAACAATATCTGATGCATTGATTGTTGATTTTGCTTTAATAACAGTGCTGTTAATGCCCTGATTATCGGTTATGTTGATGCTTGGACATACAGTGAATATTTCGACCGGACCTAAATTATTGAACACATATTCAGCCACATATCCACTTATTTCTAAATTGAATTCAGCCTCAACCAAAGTGCCGTTTACATTGAAGTATACGTAATATCCTTCTTCAATTAGATTTCCATTGTCATCAGTAATAAAAGCAAATAACCTGGTTTTAACCCCATAAACGAAAGGTGTGCGGGACACGACTATTGCAGTGCATGGTGAGGTAATGTTTCCACCATAATTGTGGATTTCACTGGATTGAACGTTTATTGTGTTGTTATGCAGGTATAAAATTCCGTAATTGTTGTCAACTGTTTTTCCTTTAAGACAATCGCTTTCAAATATTGAATTGGACAATGTTAAAGTCGAATACATTGCATTGCGTATTGTGCATCCTGAATCTGCAGAACTGTCAATGAACTGGCAATTGTCAACAGTTAGATTACCTATATTCAGTATTGCTGAAATGAAATCTGTTGCGACATTACTGATGAAATCTGATTCATTAATCAAAGCATTGCCACAGGATACATATACTGCTCCAACTTCGGGTGCATTATTTCTTTCAAATTTTGATTTAATAATGGTTGCTTTGTTAGAGTAAGTAAATATTGCACCACAATCATCTAAAGCAGTATTGTTGACAAATTCAGATTCAAATATGGACAATTCTTCTCCTTCAAAAGATAGGGCACCTCCAGTAACATATGCAGTGTTATTGATGAATTTTGAATTTAACACTGTTAGTTTGCCCTCTTCAGAGTATATGGCACCACCATATTGGGAAGCGACATTATTAGTAAAATTACAATTTTCTACAGTACTTGTACCATTAAAGAAAATTGCTCCACCAAATTCCGCAATATTGTTCTTAAAGAGTATGTTTTCAATGGCTCCGGATTTAGCAGCAATTGCCCCACCATAAATAGCATTATTATCAATGAATTCTCCGTTAAATACTGCATTTTCGATGTTTTCGAAGAAATTGATTCCTGCTCCATATGAGGCTTTGTTGTTGATGAAATTGCTGTTGAATGCAATGTTTTGTGGGGTTTGTCTGTAGTTTATTGCTCCACCATGTTTAGCAGCAGTGTTGTTGATTAAGTCACATGTAAATATGCAATTGCTTGACACACCGGTGAAGGTTATTGCTCCACCGTTACCGCTGCCATCTTCGGAGCTTATTCCCCAAGCGGAGTTGTTGATGAAGGATCCTGTGAAGTTATTGCCGTTTGTGGCTCCATAGAAAACAATTGCACCTCCAGATGAATTGGCCATATTTGATTTGAATTCACTGTTGAATTTGTTATTGTTTGCTTTATTGTAGAAGAAGATTGCTCCACCTTGATTTGCATAGTTGGCTGTGAAAATTCCTTCGAATTGATTGTTTTCAGCGAGATTGCGGAAAAATATGGCTCCACCGCTGGCTTTGTTTGCCTTATTATTATTAAATTCGGCGGAAATTATGTTATTAGTTGATTTGGCTTGGAAAACTATTGCTCCACCAATTCTTTCAGCTTCATTACCTTCAAAATAACCGTTAATTATAACATTGTCAGTTTCATTGTTGAAGAATATTGCTCCACCTTGATATGCATTATTATTGATGAATGTGGAATTGATTTTACAATTAGAAGCGGAAGCATTAATATAAATTGCACCTGCTTGGAAAGCAGTGTTGCCATTGAATTCTCCGTTAAATTCTGCATTTTCGATGCTTTTGAAGAAATTGATTCCTGCTCCATATGATGCTTTGTTGTTGATGAAATTGCTGTTGAATGTAATGTTTTGTGGGGTTTGTCTGTAGTTTATTGCTCCACCATGTTTAGCAGCAGTGTTGTTGATTAAGTCACATGTAAATATGCAATTGCTTGACACACCGGTGAAGGTTATTGCTCCACCGTTACCAACACTATCTCCAGAACTTATTCCCCAAGCGGAGTTGTTGATGAAGGATCCTGTGAAGTTATTGCCGTCTGTGGCTCCATAGAAAACAATTGCACCTCCAGATGAATTAACTATATTTGATTTGAATTCACTGTTGAATTTGTTATTGTTTGCTTTATTGTAGAAGAAGATTGCTCCGCCCTGATTTGCATAGTTGGCTGTGAAGATACCTTCGAATTGATTGTTTTCAGCGAGATTGCGGAAGAATATGGCTCCACCGCTGGCTTTGTTTGCTATATTATTATTAAATTCAGCGGAAATTATGTTATTGGATGCTTTAGCTTGGAAAACTATGGCTCCTCCAATTCTTTCAGCCTCATTACCTTCAAAATAACCATTAATTATAACATTATTAGTTTCATTGTTAAAGAATATTGCTCCGCCTCGATATGCACTATTATTGATGAATTTGGAATTGATTTCACAATTGGAAACTGAAGCATTAATATAAATTGCACCACCATCTACAGTTGCAATATTCCTTATAAATTGACTTTCATTGAATCTATTGGAAATAAAAGATCTATAAGTACCTATTGCGCCTCCATTATTACCTGCGGTGTTTTTGATGAAGGAACAGTCTTCAAATACATTGGATACTATATTTCCTTTGTAGTATATTGCTCCACCATCATTGATGGCTGTGTTGTTGTCAAATGAACATTTCTCAAATGTGTTGTTTTTGGATTGACCATATCCGTTTAATGCTCCACCTTTGGATGCGGCGTTGCTAGTGAAATTAACATTAACATATGTATTATCATTATTTACATTATTGTCGGTGTTTATTGCTCCTCCGCCATTTTTAGCACTGTTTTTATAGAATGTAACATTGTTGAAACTTGTTTTGGAGGTTTCTCCATGGAAATTAATTGCTCCACCGTCTGCGCCTTTTGCTTTGTTGTTTGTAAAAGTCAAGTTTTCAAACAGACTTTCGCTGGAACTTCCACGAATATAAACTGCACCACCATTGTTGGCAGCAACATTGTCTATAAAATCAGTATTTGCAACGGCATTTTTGGTAAATTTATCATAAACATATAAAGCACCACCATTTGCTGTTGCACTATTGTTAATGAATGAATCATTATAGAATTTATTGTAATTGAAAGCCATATTGGTGTTTATTGCTCCACCATTGCTTGCAGTGTTTTTGATGAATGAACAGCTTTCAAAGATATTGTATTGTATGTTTCTTGCGTAATATATTGCTCCGCCATTATTGGTGGCTGAGTTGTCGGTAAATGAACATCCTTTGAATGAGTTGCCATGTGATTGACCATATCCGTTTAATGCTCCGCCTTTGGATGCGGTGTTGCTAGTGAAATTAACATTAACATATGCATTATTATCATTTACATTTTGATCGGTGTTTATTGCTCCTCCACCATTTTTAGCACTGTTTTTGTAGAATGTGATGTTGTTAAACCTTGTGTTTATTAGTTCCCAATGGAAATTAATTGCTCCACCGTCTGCGCCTTTTGCCTTGTTGTTTGTAAAAGTCAAGTTTTCAAACAGACTTTTGCTGGTACTGTTGAAAATATAGGCTGCACCCCCATTTTTATCAGCGGCATTGTTTGTAAATTCCGTATTTTTAATGGTACTGCTGGTAAAAGCGCCATTAACATATAATGCACCACCATTTTTAGTAGCAATATTGTTTATAAATTTACAGTTGTCAAGGACTACATTTGAAACGTCATTATTGAATATGATGGCTCCACCCAAATCAGATTTACCGTTTACAAATGTAATGTTGTTTAGAAAAATATTGCTGGAAGCATTTATGTTGAATATTCTGGATTTTTCCAAACCGTTAATTGTAAAACCATTACCATTGATAGTAATGGCATTATTTATGATTATTTCTTCATCTGTTCCATTGTAAGTATAATCATTTGTTAAATTAATCGCACCACCTTCTCCGGCAGCATTGATTTTAATCTGCAAATCCTTGAAAGTCCCGTTATCTTTCGCATTTAAAATTTCTCCGTTTGAAGATGAAATTACCTCATTTTCTCCATTTGTCAATATCTCTTCAGTATTTATATCTTTGTCTTGTGTTACTATTTCATCAACATTTATGCCAGTATCTTGTGATATTATTTCGGCAGTTGCATTGTTGTCTACTGCACTTATACCAGATAAACTGATTAAAGCAAATAAAATTATAGTAGCAATTATAAGTTTATGCTTAATAAAAATTCCTCCTATTTGTATAAAAATCTTATATTATTATATATATGTATATAAATATTTATAATTTTATAAATTATTTTTAACATAACTATGGGGGAATGTGGTATTGATTAATTGAGTAGATTGCAAAAGCTTGATATATATTGATACATATCTAAGTAATACTTTCTGGCGGTTTTTGTAGTAATTTTTTATATTTCTTAGAGGTGTTTTTTAGTTGATTATCACTTGAAAAACGGGTGGTTTTTTTTAAAAATTTTTATTATAATGACAACGCATTATCGCCTTTTTTGTACTTCCCTAGTTTTTGAATTTGGTTGATTTTAAAAAATTTATCTACTGTTTTCATCGGATATCTGGGGGATTCTAGTTTGAGAGTTTATGTATTTTGACTGGGGTTTATTTTCGGCGTAAAACTATTTGTCAGCTATTCTTCATTGTAAAATATTTTGATGTTTTTAGTCATGTGATTTTTTAAGGTGGTGATATTTATTAGGGTATTATGGGTGGTGTTTTCAGATGTTACTTGATATCATCTCTTTTTTGTGAACTCATGAAAAATTAAATTGATGTAATCTTTTTGATTCTTATTTGAAATTGAAAATCATATCTCTTTTTTATTTAGATTTGATTTATGCATTCAATTTTTTAAATAGAAGATTTTTTCTTTTTATTGTGTATGGTTGTTTTTCACAATTTTCATTAACTTTGAAAAGATTATACTTTTCATGAAAGAAATTCATTAATATAGTAATATCGCTTTAAATTTGTAAAATTGATTTTATTTCAAATAAAAACCATTTATAATTTTTAGTTTAATGTAATATTTGGTAATTTATCTTCATTGAATGAAAAAATGTAAATTATGGAAAGAGACATGCTATAAAATTATGTAATAATAGTGTAAAAGGGATTGGCCGATTGTCGAAAAAATTCTGAAGTGTTTGAGGAAATTGAATTTTTCCTCTAACAACTTAAAGTCCCAAAAATAGGGATAATGCGAACACGATAATCATTAGCCATGTAATTAGACTGAATTCTTTTGTTTTTCCGGTAGCAATGGATGCAATTGCGTAAGTGATGAATCCCCATGAGATTCCTATTGTGATGGAGTAGGATAAAATCATCATTATGGTTGTCATGAATACGGAAGATGCCATTACCATGTTGTTCCAGTCCACTTCTTTCAATTGAATGGCCATTAGTATACCTACAATTACTAATGCCGCCGCTGTAACTGATGAAGTGAATAGTGATAAGACAGTAGGGGCAAAGACAAGTGAAAGTAGGAAGAAAATGCCTATGAATATGGCTGTTAATCCGGTTCTGCCTCCAAGACCGATACCTGTTGCACTTTCTACATATGCATTTAATGTTGAAGTGCCTAAAACGGCTCCGATGATCCCGCTAAGTGCATCTGCGAGGAAGGCTCTATCAATACCATCTGCATTGCCCTCTTCATCAATGAAACCGCATTGATTTGCTAAGGGAATTAATGTTCCTGTAGTGTCAAAGAATGTAACAAACAATAATGAGAACAGGATTGTGAGCAAATTAGGGATGTTGGAGAATAACTGGCCGAATCCACTTATAAACGCGCCGACTAGGGATATATCAAAGTTAAATGAAATGAAGTGCACTGGAATGGAGGGCATTAAAGCATCTCCAGTACCAAAGCCGAATAATGTGAATATCACTCCGATAATTGAAGTTATCACTAAACCGAGGAATACTGCTGCTGGCACTTTTTTAAGGTATAATATTAAAGTAAGCATGATGCCGATAACTGCTAAAAGTGCAGGGGCGGATGAAATGTTGCCCATTCCCACTAAAGTGGAAGGGTTACCTACAATAATTCCGGCACCTTTTAAACCTACAAATGCAAGGAAAAAACCAATGCCTGCACCAATTGCTAATTTTAGGTCAAAGGGAATGGCATTAAGGATGGCTTCCCTTAAACCGGATATGGTAATCAATAAAAAGAGTATGCTTGAAACAAACACTGCTGCAAGAGCAGTTTCCCAAGTGTTGCCCATACTTATAATTATGGTATATACGAACACGGGGATTATTCCCATGCCGGGTGCAAGGCCAACGGGGTATTTTGAAATAAGTCCCATGATGATACAGGAAATCCCTGAAGCAACAGCTGTTGCAAAAAATACTCCTGTTGCCGGCATTCCTCCCTGGGAAAGCAATGCTGGGTTTACACCTAAAATATATGCCATTGCTAAAAAGGTAGTTAAACCTGCCAGAAACTCAGTTCTTAAATCTGTATTATTTTCGTCCAATTTGAAAAATTTGTTTAACATAAAAACCCCTGCACCTAAAATCAATTAGTAAAAATATTTTCACTAATATGTATTTAAATAATATCTAATAATTTTTTCTAATCTTTCAAAAAAAGGTCAGGTCATGAAATTGATTAATCGATTTTGATGAGGTGTTAAAAAGTTTCAATGATTATATTCTAGTTTTTGATGATTTTCTCTTGTAAAATATTGCAGGTAATGCTAAAAATACTATAATGCGGACCATATCCACCATTAGTTCAAATTTATTTAAATTCAAAGTATTAGTTGAGAAACACAGTGTGATATATTCTGATAAGTATCTAAGTAATACTTTTTCTAGTTTTTTTAGTTATTTTTCATATTTAAAAATTTTTTTCCACTAAAAAGGCAATATGGTCTTTTTCGTAAGGTTCTAGTTTAACTTTTTCTATAATCTTAAACCCTTTCTCTTTCAATTTCCTTTCCTGTTCCTTGAAAATCTTTTTAGGTTTTTGCACAACGTCAATGCTTCTGGCTTTTATCATTAAAAGACCGACGCCATCATCTTTTGCGAATAAATTCATATTTTTCATGAACAATTCGCTTTGTGTTGGTTGGGCAACATCACAATATACCAGGTCAGCTTTTTCAACAATGTTGAGATATCCTTTTGGTTTGGTCGCATCTCCTAAAATCGGAGCAATATTAAATCTTTGACGTGAAAGCTGAACCAATTTTTTGGCTGTTGTCGGTGAAAATTCAACTGCATATATTCTTCCATTAATTGCGATATCTGAAATGTGTGAAACGGTTGTTCCGGTTGATGCGCCTAAGTAAAGTACTTTTGAAGTGTCTAGAATCTCTAGATTTTCCAATCCGTTTAAAAGAGCAGCTGCCAATTTTGACCTTCTAGGATTCCATATCCTGTATTCTACATCTTCCTTAATCAATTCCTCTCCGTAAACTGAAATTCCAGGAGTTAAATTCTTAGTTGCTATGTTTCCATCTTTAAAATAAACATTCATGCTTTATCTCCTTTTCTTTCTTTTTTTACCTTTTCTCTTCTTATTTTTTGATTTTCCTTTTTCTTCTTTCCTTTTTTTGGTGGTTTTTGTTGGAAAAGGATTGTTCTTTTCGATTTCCTCTACTTTTTGGATAAAATCATCATAAGTATTTTCATCAAATGTTTTGGTGAACACGTCCCGTCTGGCTGCTAGTGATATTTTGCCTGCAAGCATTCGTGCAATCTTTCCCCGATTCCACCATTTTGCGCCTCTTACCTGGGGGTGTTGATAGATCAATCCGTATTTCGGCGGTCTGTCTCCACTTTTTAAATGTCTGAATAACGCTTTTTCAGCACCCATTATCTGAACGGTGCTTGAAGGATAGATTGCTAGTCTTTTTAGTCCTCCGGCATGTGAAATCAACTTCGCACCAAGTGACGGCCCGACCAAAAGCCTTAAATTAGGGGCAATGGATTCCATTTTAGTGTCAACATATTCTTCAATTTCCCTTCTTGTTTTTTGAAGTTCATAAATGGATTTTGCATACGTATTCATTATTTCCAAATCCTGTGGATTAATGTCATCTTCCAAGTCCATGACATTGGTTGGGAATGCTTCAGGTTTGGCTTCAATAATCTTTTCTTTTGTTTCATTTTGTGAAATTAGTTTTATGTAGGTCTCATTGTTTTTTACAGTATCCATTTCCGGGAAATATAGTGCATACCATTCTCTGATTCTTTCAATTAGTTTGGAAATGCTTTCATCAATTTCATCTATGGAATTGATGGCCTGAATCAGGTGTTTGTCTTCACTTGCAGATTCCTTTTTAATTTTATAAATGGCTAATCTTTGATATGTTTCAGTAATTTCGGTTTGATTCAATCCAAACTCTTCATAATTGCTTCTTAAATAATCTCCACCTTGATTTGGGGTCTGTATAGTTATTTTTTCATTATCATAATCGGATAATCTTTTGTTTGATTCAATCATGATTTCATCATAATCTTTTGATACCTCACAAATTAGCTCTTCTTCCTCAAGGGGGATTTTTTTATCATCTATTTCAATCAATCTGTTAATTATTTCAGTTTCCTGAAATAATTTTTTAGCAATTAGTTTATTTTCACTATTAAAAGCATAAAATCCGTTGACACTGTAAGTAATATAGCATTCCATGCAATAATTTATTCATTTTATTTTTAATAAGCATTTTCAAAATAATGTTTTCAAAGTATTTTTAGGATGAAATTTAAACTATTAACTGTATGTCAGATGAAAGTTTAGATGATTTAAGATATGAGTTGGAACTTAAGAATGCAGAAATTGATGAGCTTACAATGGACCTTCAAAACAAGATTGAAGAAATTAACAAGTTTAAATTGTATTCAACCAAATTGAAATATGAAAAGAAAAATTTGGAGGATAAGTTGGATACCAAAATAGACTATGACAAATCCCGGATGAAGGAATTGGACGATTTGACTGAAAAATTAAAAGAGAAGGATTTGATTATTGAAGATAAGCAGGACCAGGTTAAGTATTTAAGGTCACTAATTGATGACTATAAGGGGCAATTAAAGGAAAACACGGAAAACTTGGAGGTTCAAATCAGAAAAATATCTAAAACTTACGATGATTTGCTCGAACAGAAAGATGCGATTATACAAAAACAGGATGAACAGATATCTAACTTGATGAAATCCAAAGAAGAAATTATTAAATCAAATAAAACCAATATAATCAGCTTGAAATTACAAAATGAAAAGTATCAAGAAATCATTGATAAATTAACAAAAACTAATTAAATAACTAATTACAAAGTTGATAGTATGTTAAGAACAAGTGTTTGTGGAGTAGAATTTAGAAATCCATTGATGTTGGCTGCAGGTATTATGGGAAGTAATGCCTCATCTATGAATTGGATTTTAAAATCAGGTGCTGGAGGAGTGGTTTCAAAATCTTTTTCATTAAATCCTCATCCGGGTTATCCGAATCCTACAACTGTTGCAGTTGAAGGAGGCATATTGAATGCAATCGGGCTTTCAAATCCGGGAGTAGATAATTTCAAAGAGGAATTAAAGAAAATTGAAAAGGAAAATAATGTTGTTATAGCTTCAATTTATGGGGCTACTCCGGATGAATTTTCTACATTGGTCAGTGAAGTCCAGGAATATGTTGACATGATTGAATTGAATATCTCATGCCCTCATGCGATGGAAGGTTTCGGGGCATCAATTGGGCAGGACTGTAATTTGAGCCATACTATTGTAGCTGCTGCAAAAGATGCGGCCAAGGTTCCAATCATTGCAAAATTGACTCCTAACGTAACTGATATTACTGAGATTGCAAAAACCTGTGAAGATGCAGGTGCCGATGCATTGTCTCTCATTAACACGCTGGGCCCTGGAATGAAGATTAATATTGATGTTGCCCGTCCGGTTTTGTTTCATAAATCCGGCGGAATGAGTGGCCGTGCAATCAAGCCGATAGCAATCAGTAATGTTTATTCCGTTTATGAGGCAGTTGATATTCCATTGATCGGTGTTGGAGGAATATACACTTTTGAAGATGTTGTCGAATTTATTTTTGCAGGTGCAAGGGCAGTTCAAATTGGTACTGCAATCATGGATGAAGGCGTTGATGTATTCGATAAAATAAATATTGGATTAGAAAAATTCATGGCCGAAAAAGGATATTCATCAATCGATGAAATGGTAGGTCTTGCACACAGGGAGTTGTAAACATGATTAACGAACCGAAAATAGTGGAAATCAAAGATATTATTGAAGAGACTCCTACAATAAAGACTTTTAAATTCAATTGGGACATGAAGGAATTGGGCCGTCCAAACCCTGGTGAATTTGTGATGGTCTGGAATTTTAGAAATGAAAAACCAATGTCCATTTCCCAAATTAACGATAATGAATTGGCAATAACAGTTAAGAATATCGGCGAGTTCACCTCCCAGTTGCATGAACTGAAAATCGGTGATGAGATAGGCGTTAGAGGAAGCTATGGAAACGGTTTCAACAATTCATTTGAAGATAAAGACATCTTGGCTATCGGAGGTGGTGTTGGAATGGCGCCAATTAATGCAATAGCCAGTGATTTAGTTAAAAAAGGAAATAATGTTGATGTTGTTGCTGCTGCAGTTACACAGGATGAATTGTTATTCACTGATGCACTTCAGTATTTGGGTGCTGATATCCATCCTTGCACTGATGATGGAAGTTTCGGATTCAAGGGATTTGCCACTGATTGCACTTTAGATTTGCTTGAAGATTCAACCTATGATTATGCATTTGTTTGCGGGCCTGAAATAATGATGAAAGGAATATTTGATATTCTTGAAGATGCGTCAATACCTGCCCAATATTCTCTTGAAAGATACATGAAATGCGCTCTTGGAGTTTGCGGCCAGTGTTGTGTTGATGGTGAAGGATGGAGAATTTGTGTGGAAGGGCCTGTTTTTGAAAACGATAAGATTAACCAGATTACCGAATTCGGAAAATATAGAAGGGATGCTTCAGGCGTGAAATATTAATTTATGGATGATATCATGGCAATTAACATTAAAGATTACTTGACTCCACCAATTTTGTTAATATTGTTCTTGTTAGTCATCTCTTTGATGTTTATATCTCCAGTTTTGAACATGATTATCTTAGGAGCCATTTTGGCTTATGGAATAAGACCTGTGGCTCGCAAGATTCAATCCAAATTGAAATATTCATCACTATCAATCATAATTGCAATGATAGTGGTCTTGATTCCATTGATCCTATTAATTGCATACATTCTGTTTGAAATCTCCACTTTTGTATCGTGGATTTTGGTTAACAATTCCGCTTCAGACATTAATGGCATTATTTCGAACATATCATCATTTTTACCGTCTCAAATTGATGTGGGATCACTTAACACTTACATCGAGTCCACAATCAATAATGTCGGAAGCTATATTTTAAAGTATATTGTCACATTTGTCAGTAAATTTGCAAACATTACCATAGACTTATTCATTTTAGTCTGTTCCGTGTTTTACTTTGTTCGTGATGGGGAAAAATGCTTAAATTTTATCAAATCATTTGTGCCTGATGATTCCAAAGATTTCTTTGACAATACTGTGGAATCGGTTAAGGATGTATTGAAAAGCATATTTTATGGACATTTCTTGACTTCAGTAATCATAGGTATTTTCGGATGCATCGGTTATTCCCTTTTGGGATATCCATATGGAATATTTTTAGGTGTTCTAACAGGTATCCTGCAACTGATTCCTGTATTCGGGCCTTGGCCGATTTATTGGGCATTATTCTTTATTGATGTGGCTATGGGAAATTATCCGAGGGCAATCGTAGTGCTATTGTTCGGATTTTTCCTAAGCACAATCGACATGTATATAAGGCCTGCTCTATCAAGCCATTATGCTGATATCCATCCGCTGATTTTGCTTATTGGATTTTTGGCAGGACCACTTGTTTATGGTATTGTAGGTTTTATAGTGGGCCCTTTGATTTTAGGAATCACCTATGCCGTATTGGATAGCTACAGGAGAGAATATCTTATTAAGGAGGAGTAAAATGGAAAAGAATGTTGTCATCCTGGACATTGATTATGTTACTTTTGAAGATAAGCCTGTAATTAGATTATTCTCCAAAGATGGAGATAAAAATGTAATTTTGTTGGATGATACATTCGAACCTTATTTGTATGTCGTATCTGATGATCTTGATGAGTGCATTGATGAAATTAATGAGAATTTAGATGTTGTTCGCATGGAAAAAGTCATTAAAAAAGATTTCCAGGTTGAAAAGGAATTCATCAAAGTAACGTTCAAGCATCCTCAGGAACTAGCTAAAAATAGGGATGCATTAAGAGATTTGGAAAGTGTTGTTCAGATAAGGGAGTTTGACATTCCATTTTACAGAAGATATCTGATGGACCGTGATGTGATTCCTATGACAGAGGTTGTTGCAGTCGGTGAGAAATTGGATTCATTTTTAAATCTCGATAGTTCAAAGCAGGATGTTACGATAATTAAATTAACTGAAAATTTGAAGCGCGTTAAGGATTATCCTCAAAAGTTTAGAATTTTGAGCTTCGATTTGGAAGTCAGAAACCCTCACGGCATGCCAAACTCCGAAGAAGATGAAATTATCATGATAGGAGTGGCTAGCAATTTTGGCATCAATCAGGTTATTTCCACAAAAACTAATTCAGAAAGCAGGGATGATTTTGTCAATCAGGTTTCATCGGAGCGTGAGATGATTCAGGAGTTTGTGAAAATCATCAAGGAAAACAATGTTGATATCATTGTTGGTTACAATTCAGATAATTTTGATTTCCCATATCTCAAAGACCGTGCAAAGATATTGGGTGTTGATTTGGACATTGGAATGGATGAATCAGAAGTTAAGTATATTAGAAGGGGATATGCCAACGCAGCTTCCCTTAAAGGCTTGATTCATGTAGACCTGTATCTTGTCATGAGACGTTACATGACTCTAGAGAGATATACGTTGGAACGTGTTTATTATGAATTGTTTGGAGAAGAAAAGATTGATGTTCCCGGCGAGAAAATCTGGGAATTCTGGGATAATGGTGGTGAAGCGCTGGATAACTTATTTGATTATTCACTTGATGATGTAATTTCCACTTTAAAGATCGCCGAACAGACATTGCCTCTTAATTTAGAGCTCACCCGTATTATTGGCCAACCCTTATTTGACGTTTCCCGTATGGCCACCGGCCAGCAGGCGGAATGGTTTTTAGTAAAGCAGGCTTATTTTGATGGAGAAGTGGTTCCAAACAAGCAAGGCTCTAATTTTGCAGATCGCGCTAATGCTGAGGATAATGAAGGAGGATATGTAAAGGAACCTGAAACAGGCCTTCATGAGAATTTGGTCCAATTTGACTTTAGAAGCCTGTATCCAAGCATCATAATCTCAAAAAATATTTCACCGGATGTCATGACCTTAGGCGATGTAGATGATGAAGAGGAATATAATATATCTCCCGAGCATGGAATAAAGTTTAAAAAGTCACCGAAAGGGTTTATTCCATCAGTTATTGATAAGATTTTACAGGAACGTTTCAGAATTAAAAGGGAAATGAAGGCATCAACTGATGAAACTGAAAAGAAAGCTTTGGATGTTCAACAACAAGCCATTAAGCGGCTTGCAAATACAATGTACGGTATTTATGGTTTCCCTAGATTCAGATGGTATTCTTTTGAATGCGCAAAGGCCATTACTTCATGGGGAAGGCAATACATCAAATCATCTATAAAAAAAGCAGAAGAATACGGATTTTATGCAATATATGCGGATACGGATGGTTTTTACGCTAAATATAAAATAGAAAAAAAATAAGAGAAAATTAATTCTCTTTAAGCTTTTTTAATTGTAATGCTGGATGTAACAGCACTTGCTGTACAGTATTTATCTCCAGATGTTACTACAACTTTATGAGTTCCAACACTCATTGACTTAACATTTATTTGTGCAATTCCTTTTGAATTGGTGGTAGCAGTGTAAGTTTTAGCTGTTTTACCAGTGTAAACTTTGATTTTCACTTTAACTCCAGAAATTACCTTATTGAGTTTTGTGTTTTTCACAGTAACTTTGAAGTATTTGGATTCTCCTTGTTTAGCGGTTACTTTAGTTGGAATTAATTTTGCAGGAGTCTTTTTAATTACAATTTTGCTAGTAACCTTGCTTGCAGTATAGTTTTTGGAATCTTTTGGTGAAATTACTACCTTGTAAGTTCCAGGGGTCAAGGATTCAAGTGAAAGTTGAACAGTACCTTCCATTCCGGTTTGAGCGGAATATTGGTAGTAACCTCCGGAAACGTAGACCTTAATATCCACGTTTGCACCGTAAATTGCTTGTTGAGTTTTAGTGTTAGTCAATTTGATTACAAAGTTATCTCCACTTTTGTAATATGTGGTTAATGCCGGAGCAGTGAATTTTCCACTTGCTTTTTTAACATTAACAGTTTTTGTCAACTCAGGAGAACTGTATCTGGAATCTGCACTGGTAATGGTAACCTTATGACTTCCAACAGGAAGAATAGCATAATCTATGGTTACAACACCCTTGTCATTAGCCTGATAAAGGTATCCTTGAGATGATGCATCAGTATATACTAATAATATAGCATTAGGCACTGGTTCTCCTGTAGCCCTGTCGGTTACAGTGACTGTTCCTAAAATACCAGTATTGTAGTAGTATGGATTTGTCATTTTTGTGGTCAATTTAACTGGTTTTCCAGTGATTGTAATGGTTCCATTAACCTCTTTGTAATTTATATTTTTGGTATCGTTGTTACTTATGGTCAATGGGTACACTCCAGAAACTAAACCTGATACATTAATTTCACATATTCCATTTGAGCCGGTTTGGAGGTAGTAGTCTTTTGCGGTTGTATTTGCCATGTATAAGTGAAGGATAATTCCTTTCATTGGCGCTCCTGATTTAGCATTGGTAACATTAATCACTACTTGTTTACCTGATTTATATGGCTCTTTATATGGGTTTATTACAATATTGATGTTCGCCTTTATAATTGTGAAATCATCTTCAATTGTCGGTGCGCTGATGCTGGAGTCATCACCCTTTATGGTGAATGGCTGTTTTCCAACAGGGATAGGTCCCTCTGAAGAAAGAGTGCCGTTTTCAAATTTGTATATTCTTAAATTTGAATTGTCAAGGGTTGCTATACCATTTGCATCGGTAGTTATTGATCCTCCAGTATTGATAGTACCGGATGGGATTAAATATGACAACTTTTTATTTGCTAGAATATTGGTGGAATCATCAATATCTTCCAGTTTGAAAGTAAAATTGCCGCTTACGTATTCCGCTTCAAGATTAATCGGAATTATTTTTGCATTAATGAGATATTTCAATGCAACTTCCTTGGTCAATGTTTTATTTCCATTAGCGTAATTAATTGTTAAAGTTGAACTGGTAATTTTTGTGTCATAGTTGAATTTGATTGCTCCATTTAGTTCAAACTCACTGATTGTCTTGTTAACAGTATCATTGCCGTCTTTGTAAGATAATACTAAAGTTAAGTTATTCTTATCTATAGGATATACATCAACGCTATCCGTAAGGTTAATTGGTATGACAGCTTTTTTAGTGCTGTTAACGTTAACGGAATCTGGTGTGGAAAGTATGGTGTCTCCAACGATGGACAATGTCACTTTCACTGAAGAGCTAGCGTAATTCGCATTACCTAAATAGCTAATGATTAGGTTGTGATTTCCAGCGGATAATTTATCTTTAATTGTAATCATTGAATTGTTATAATCGAATTTTATAGTTTTATTCTTTTCAGTAACATTCAAATCTTTAGTTGTGATTTTCAAACTTTGAGATTCATTGTCTTGGACTGTTACTGGTATGTTTGCAGTTTCTCCTTCGTTAATCTTTACGTCTTGGGAAACTACCTTTGTATCTATTTGTGCTGCATCATTTAATGCAACATCAGGTCCGTCATTTGCTAATTGTGCATCTGCATCCATTGCAGCATCGCCTGCACTGACAGATCCAATACTTATCAATAGAAATATTGACATTACTATCAATAAGATATGAGAGTTTTTAAGTTTCATAACTTTTAATCCTCCTTTTCGAAAAGAAAATTTTTTTTAAAAAACAGTTAAATTTTCTAGTGTTATAACTTTAAGTTGTTTTTAGCATATATATCTTTGTTCATATATTATATAATCATTTTCATTTTATTATTTTTAAAATGAATTTTATTTCGAATCGGCATGAAATATCATATCTTCGAAATTTATAAAAAAAGAGTTTTAAGAAGAATAGAGCCTATTCTTCCATGTAAGAATCGATGTCAATGTCTAAATTGCCACAGATTTCTTTTAGTTGTTCATATAATTTATCATCAATAGCGATTCCATTGGCTTCAGCTTCAGCAATTCTTTTAACTTCCAAATCTCCTGGAATTGCTACAGTTTCACCGGTTGCCCTAATTTGTGAGACAAAGTCTTCGGTATGTTCGACGAATTCATTGAAGTCCCCAAATTTGGATGGGTCGACTGCAACATACAAGTCCCCTTTAGTACAGTCCTTGGTTGGTGAAGCGGTTCCGGTCACGCCATGTCCATATCCTGCCTGTACCAATGGTCCAGTTAATATCTCAATCAATGCTGCAATTGCATATCCCTTAAATCCACCAAATGGTAAGATTGATCCTTCAAGCGCTGCTTCAGGGTCATTTGTTGGGTTTCCGTCTTTATCTAATGCCCATCCGTCAGGCAAATCGAGACCTTTTCTTTTTGATTCGATGATTTTTCCACGTGCAGTTACGGAAGTTGCCATATCTACAGTTATGTATGTCTTGGAAGGAATTCCTAATGCGAGAGGATTGGTTCCGATTAAAGGTTCACTGCCTCCCAATGGTGCGATTGCCGGGTCGGTATTTGCAAGCACTAAACCGATGCAGTTTTCCCTTAATGCTAAATCAGAATAAAATCCAGTGACTCCAAAGTGATTTGTATTGTGTACTCCAACACATCCAATACCAACTTCTTTGGCTTTTTTAATGGCTAATTGCATAGCTTTATATGAGACTGCTTGTCCAAATCCGCTGTTACCATTAATTAAAGCAATTGCAGGAGTTTCTTTTTCAATAACAATATCATCATCTAAGTTTATGGTTCCTGCTTCGATACTAATTAAGTATTGTGGGAATCTACCTAACCCATGTGATGTAAATCCTTTTAAATCAGCATCTATTGTTGCTTCAGCTACAAATTCGCTGTCTTCTTCACTAGCTCCCAATTTTTTCAATATTTCCTTCACGAGAGCTATTTCCTTATCTTTCATTATCTTCATTTACACACCTCTTAATTTTTATCAAATCAGTATTCGATTTCAGATCCTTCAAAAGCTTTGACGGTGATTTTTTCATCATCAGTTACTTTGCCTATAATTTGGCAGTTGCAGTATTCTTTTAAAGTATCCATAATTTTTTCAGCTTCACTTTCATCAGCAATAACGACAAAGCCGACACCCATATTGAAAACTTTGTACATCTCTTTGATGTCGACATTTTGTTCGTATATTAACTTGAATATTTCTGGAACTTCTGGAAGGTCGGTTATGTCATATCCAACACCTTTTTTCAGGCGTCTAAGGTTGGTGAAACCTCCTCCGGTAATGTGGGCAAGTCCATTAATTTTATATTCTTTTTCAAATAATGCCACAATAGGTTTGACGTAAAGTTCAGTTGGTCTTATCAATTCTTCCCCAATGGTAGTTTCACCATTAGGCATCTTATCATCTACAGTAAATCCGGCATCATCAAATAAAGCTTTTCTTGCTAAACTGTATCCGTTGGAATGGATTCCATTGCTTTCAATACCTATTAAAACATTTCCTGGTTGGATATTTTCACCAGTGATTATTTTATCGATGTCTACGAATCCAATGCCTGTTCCTGCAAGGTCAAAATCCTTAATGATTCCCGGAAGTGACGCAGTTTCTCCACCGATAATTGCAATTCTTGATTCTTCTGCACCTTTGACAAGTCCTTCTGCAATTTCGGAAGCTCTTTCAGGGTCAGGTTTTTCAACAGCAAGGTAATCAACTAAGGCTATTGGTTCTGCTCCGACACATAAAATGTCATTTACAACCATGGCAATGCAGTCGATACCTACTGTATCGTATTTATTCATCATTTCAGCAATCAAAATTTTACTTCCAACACCGTCAGTACTCATTGCAATGGCTTTATCTCCTAATTTCACTAAAGCCGCATAATGACCACTGTCTGTAATAATATCTCTACATGATAATGTTGACTTGAGTTTGTCAGCTAATTTTGAAACAGTGACTGCTTCAAGGTCTATGTCAACACCAGATTCTGAATAAGTAACCATTTTTTACACCTATTGGTTCATTTTGTTCATTAAAAATAAAATTAATTAATGTTGTAATCTTTTACAACATTATTTTATAGTAATATTATGTCTTATTTACTATTTAATTATTAATGTATTCTAACACAATCTAAATTAATTGGAGTTTTGGTTTCAATTTTATAACTTCTATGTATTGAAGAGGCCAAGTCCACAGTTTTGTAAGGGTCTCCGTGACAAGTAATGACCTTTTCAGGTCTAGGATTAAGCCTTTTGACGTATTCCATTAATTGTCTTCTGTTAGAGTGTCCACTGAATCCATTAATTGTTTTTACTTCCATCTTTACACAGAATTGTCTAGTTCTGCCATCATCATCTTCAAGAGGAATTTCTTTCCATCCTTTTTGAACTCTTCTTCCCATTGATCCTTCAGATTGATATCCTACAAAGATTAATGTGTTTCTTTCATCTTCACATAACCATTTGAAGTATTCAACGGAGTTTCCTCCAGTCAACATACCTGAAGTGGATAAGATGATAGCAGGGTCTCTGCTTTCAACAATCTCTTTTCTTTGTTCGTAATTTTGAACTTTTTTAAACATTTCTGAAACGAATGGGTTTCTTCCCATGTGGAAGATTTGGTCTCTTAAATCTTTGCTTAAGTATTCAGGTCTTGCAGTATGGATTGCGGTAGCTTCCCAAATCATTCCGTCAATGTAAATTGGTACTTCTTCGATTAATCCATGTCTCATGTATTCTTCAAGTACTACCATAAGCTCTTGCGCCCTTCCTACGGCAAATACCGGAACCAATACTTTTCCGCCACGTTTAAGTGTTCTGTAGATGGTTTTCATCATTTCTTTTTCAGCATTGTTTCTGGAAGGCTGCACATCTTCTCTTCCACCGTATGTACTTTCCATGATTACGGTTTCAGCACGTGGGAATCTGATTGTCGCAGGTTCAAGTAATCTTGATGGTTCATATTTAAAGTCTCCAGTGTAGACTAAGTTATGGGCTCCGTCACCAATATGCATGTGTGATATTGCTGAACCGAGAATGTGTCCTGCATTGTGTAATGTTAATCTGATATCTGGGGATATGTCAGTCACTTCTCCATAATCTAGAGTAATGGTATTTTTAATAGCTTGCTTTACATGTTTTGATGTAAATGGTAAGGGATTGCCTTCCCTGTGGGCTATATCCAAATGATCGAATTGTAAAAGTGTAGTCAAATCTCTAGTTGGAGTTGTACAGTAGACAGGCCCTTCATATCCATAATGATAAAGGTATGGTACAAATCCGCAGTGGTCCAAGTGAGCGTGAGAAATAATAACAGCATCCAATTCCTCGATTGAAAATTCAGGAGCATTTAAATATGGAAATGCATTTTTATTGTCTGATGCTGCAACATTGACACCGCAATCCAATAAAACACGGCTGTTTGGTGTTTGCAAAAGCATTGATGAACGTCCTACTTCCTTAAATCCTCCCATTGAAGTAACTCTTGCCCAATCATTAGGGTATTTGCTTCCTTGATGGATTTGACGTCCAAGGCGTTGCAACATTTTCTTCCTTTCTTTACTGTAATTCTTTTGAATGGTTCTTATTTTTCCAATAATGTCTGAACTAATTGGAGGGGTCCTTAATATTTTAGGTGCCCAACCGGTGTTCTTAACAATATTTCTGGAAGTCACTCCATATTTTCCAATAACGAGTCCTGGTTTTTTAGCGGTGATTACCACTTCACCGGTCACGGTATCAAAATAAATATCAGTAATTTCAGCACCATCCGGAACTATTTCATGAATTTTGTTAATAGTCGCTTCAGGTTCAAGCAATGCACTTTTGTCTGATCTAATAATGATCCTTTTTCTTAATTCTTTAGCAAGTGATCTTATTAAATCGCCGTTTTCGGTTATAATTTCTGGATTTTTGGTATAAACTACCACTTCAGGTCCTTCAAATTCTACTTTTGATACCTGAATTTCATTCGGCAGCTTTTGCAAAATTTCTTTTTTAATTCCTTCTAAAATGTCTGAAGTCATATAATCCCTTCAAAAAAAGTTATGTGTATTATTATAGTTTATGAAAAGCATTTAGCTATAATCAGTTGAATTTCATAAACTATCTACACAATTTATATAAAAAAATAGTTAGTTATGAAAAATTAGTCTCTTTTGCTTTATATCTTATCCAAAATCTCATTAATTTTTTCATTATCTAACATTTCAAAGCCGTCTTTATCCACTTTAGCAACTAAGTATCCGTTACCGGAGTATGTGTCACGTTCAGCGGCAGCTCTGATAGCTCTTATGGCTATTTCAATTCCTTCGTCAGTTGTCAAATCATCTCTAAATCTATCTTCAAGAACTCCGTAAGCAACAATGGAGCCGGATCCGGTAGAAATGTATGTGTCTTCAATCATACCTCCTGCAGGATCTAATGAGTAAAGAGATGGTTTGTCTCCATCCATTCCGCCAAGTAATGTTTGAACATACATTGGACCGGAACGCAATATGTTTGCTGTTAGGGATGCTGCTGCTTTAACACTAATTTCATCGTTGTTTCTCATTTGGTATAATGATACTTCAGCTTCAATGACTTTCATGAGACTTTGAGCATCTCCAACAGAACCAGCTATGGTTGTTACAATATGATCGTCAATTTTAAATATTTTTTCTGCGACTTTGTGAGCTACTAAGTTTCCCATACTAGCTCTTCTTTCGCTTGCAAATACAACGCCATCTTTACAAGTAATTCCGACGGTTGTTGTACCTTCTAATATTTTGTCATCCATTTAAACACACCTCATATAGTATTTAAAATATCTAATTTCAACTACTTCATAGGTAATATATTAAAATCTTTTATATTTTTATTAATTTTATTTAAAATCAGAATCAATTATTAGTATAAACTAACAATATTAATATTATCCATTTGCATATATAAACTTTTCTTTCAAACGGTGAGTAAATGAAATATAAAAAAATCGGTGACATCCTTATCATAAATAATGAATACTTGGAAGAAGATTGTGAGTATCTGGCTAGAAAGCATAATGTGAAAACGATCATGAGGATAGACCATATTCAGGGAATAAGAAGGGAACCGGTTTATAAAATTCTTTTTGGACATGAAACCGAAACGATTAACAAAGAAAACGGTTGCCTATTTAAGCTGGATTTATCTAAAGTAATGTGGTCTAAAGGAAACAACAATGAAAGATTAAGGATTGCCAAATTGGTTGAGGACGGTGAAACAGTCATTGACATGTTTGCGGGAATTGGCTATTTTTCAATCCCTATTGGAGTTCATTCGAATGCCCAAAAAGTTTATGCAATCGAAATCAATCCCAATTCTTACCATTACCTGTGTGAAAATATAAAACTGAATAAGCTGAATAATGTCGCACCGATTTTAGGCGACTGCAAGGAACACACTCCCAAGTTAAAGGCCGACCGCATTGTAATGGGTTATGTGAAAACCACTCATCATTACCTGAAGGTGGCCATTGACAGTTTAAATGAGGGAGGAATAATTCATTATCACGAAACCGTTCCTGAAAAATTAATGGATAAAAGGCCTATTGAGAGAATTGTTGCACAGGCTGGAGATAGGGATGTTGAGCTGTTGAAGATAAATAAGATAAAAAAATATGCTCCCGGTGTAGAGCATGTGGTTGTTGATGCTAGGATAAGTTAGCTATTTTGTCTAGAATGCACTTACTCAGCCATTCCTCATTGATGTATTTTTCATAAACGCATAACCTTTCTGTTAATTCAAATCCAGCATCGTCGGTTAATTTTTCAAGTTCGGCAATGCCTGGCCACGGTGATGTAATATTTACATAATCGGGGCTTACCGGTGAAACACCGCCCCAATCATCAGCGCCACATAATAAAAATATTTGTGCAGTTTCGTTATTGAGGTTAGGTGGAACTTGTATGCTGACATCGGTATCTTTGAAAACTAAAGTCCCTGCTATAACGGTTCTAATCATGTCCAAGAAACTAGGGCTCGGCCAATTTTCCATTTCAATTCCGGGAATTGGTGTGAAATTTTGAATGATTACTTCTTGGATGTGACCATATCTGTCATAGAGGTCTCTAATGGTCAACAGCGATTCAGCTATTTCTTCTTTTGTTTCTCCAATTCCAATCAATATTCCTGTTGTGTATGGAATCTTAAGCTTTCCGGCATTTTCAATGGTTTCAATTCTCAAATCCGGATTTTTTCCAGGACTTTTATTATGGGCTGGCAATTCCATCAATCTTTTTGAAGAATTTTCAAGCATCAAACCCATGGAAGCATTAACCTCTTTCAATCTTTTCAGGTCTTCAAAACTGAAATTGCCTCCATTGGTATGGGGCAGCAATTTAGTCTCATCCAATGTCATTTGGCAAATGTCGACAATATAGTCAATCATCTTGCTATAGCCATATTCTTTGAGTTTAATTTGAACGATTTCCTCTTCATCTGCATCTTCACCAAAAGCGAATAGTGCCTCGGTACAACCATACTTTTCAGCTTCCTTCAAATCAGCTAAAATTTCATCTTTAGTTTTAAGAATTATCGCTTTTGGGTCTGCAGGATTCTTTTTGAAATTACAGTACCCACAATCGTTTCTACAGATTTCAGTCAATGGTATAAAAATGTTTTTAGAAAAAGTAATGAGATTATTCTCCCTATACTTTGATGTTTCTGACATGAAACTAATTATTTCGCTATCAGTTGCAGTCAAAATCTGGAGAATATCTTCTTTAGTAATTTTTGTCATGTTTAACCTTTATGTTCTGATACGGTTACTTCTACATAAAGTGGAGGAATTTCGTTTTTATCTTCCCAAATTGCTATAATGACATCAAAACTTGGAAGTTCAAATATCTTGTATTCAACTACAAGCCCCATGGATTCCAAATCTTCCTGAACTCTCATGAATCCTTTAGTATCTACAGCATTTGTGGTTATGTCGCTTTCTTGTATATTCTTATCTCCTGCTTTTAAGATTTCATCTACTTTTTCGGAATCTGATTCTAGTTCAGTTCCGCCAAGAATTTCACCAATTTCTGTAAGTTTGGCATCAAAATCAGCAAGAGGTATGGCTTTTCTGGATCTTCCTCTAACAATCAATATTTTATCATTATCTATTGCAGGCCTTGATCCTTTAAATGCATCAAAGAATCCCATTACCTGTCCTGCAATTTCATATGTTTTTTTCATTAAATCAGGTCCTATTCAATGTTTAATTCTGCTTTAAGTTCACCCATGGTGGTAACTTTTTCTGCAAATGCATTGTGCCTATGAATACTTTCATGATTTTCTTGACGTGATGTGATTATTGTATCGTCAGGGAAATCAGCATATTTGTTTGCAATCATTTCCATCATGTTTCTAACACAGTCTTCAACAAACACAGGTTTTCTGTGTGCATTCATGACAGTTGCATTTTCATCAGGTCTCTTCAACAATTCGCATACTGGAGAACTCATGGATGTTTCAATAATTTCAATTATATCTTCCGCTTTTACAACTTTGTCTTCAGGAACTTCTATTAATAATGTTCCAACTCCTCTTTGATTGTGTGAAGCAAATGTAACAGTATCCAATACTTTTTGAGTTGTTTCTTCATCCAAGAATTCCAATAATTTGTTCTTATCTGATTCTCGCACAGATTCCTGTGCACAAGGGCAAACGGTCATTCCAATGACTTCGGCTCCAATGCTTTTTCTAATGGAAACTTCGCCGTTTTCATCTCTCAGACCAATAGCTTTTGCTTTTAATTTAGCCATTTCCTGAGTTTTGTTTTTAGTCACTGGTGACTCTCTCATAAACATGAAATCAGTTGTCATTGATATTTCAACACGTTTAGCATATTCGTGTTTTGTCATCATTTTGTCTACAATTTTTGCACATAGTGATTCGACATCAACACCGGAATCCTCAGCTACAGTTTCAAGAACTTCGCTAATCGCTTCAGGGTTTCTGGACATGTGCACACCTTTTTGATCATTTGGTAAATCTACAAATGCATCAAAAGTAGGCAATAATATTATAGGTCTTTTATTTTGTCTTTCTAATTGTAATAGTTTCTTAACTCCGGTCACACCTACTCTTGTTAACTTAATAGGTATACTTGGAGCATCGTCTTGTGTGTCGGGTAAGCATATTGCCAATTTAATTACCTCGAAAATTTTATTTGAACATTAATATTTTTGTAATGTCTTTTTATTTATAGATTTATATTATTATTAAAATTAATTAGAAATGCATTTGTGTCATGTGGAAATTGTTTTTTACACAGATTTCAATAAAAATAGTCTGTTATTTTTTATTATTGTTAAAATTAAAAAAATAGTATTAAAAGCAGTAAAAGGTACTGCTTTAGTTTAGATTTATAAGATGTTTGAAGAACCCATGTCTTCTTTAATAACATCTAACACTGTTTGGGTGTAAGTTCTTTCTATAATTGGGTCTTTTAATAATTCTTTAATAAATGAATTTAATTCATTTGTGTTTCTGAATTTAGCTATCAAGAATGCATCATATTCTCCAGTAACATCATAGATTCCTACAACATTCTTGTTGAAAAATGTTTTTTCTTCCCAATTTTTGAGTTTTCCACCTTTTACTCTAACTCCGATGATTGTTGTTAAAACAAATCCTAATTTTTCATGATCGATTACTGGTGAAAACTTTTTAATTACTCCTGACTTGACCATCTTGTCAATACGGTTATGGACAGTTCCAACAGACACATCTAAACTACGTGATATTTGCCTGTAAGATGTTCTTACATCTTCATTGATTATTTTTAGAATGTTAATGTCTGTATCATCAAGTTTTATAACATTGTCTTTAGTTTTTACCATATTTTATCTCCCTAAATCAATATAGTTAACTTATGTAACTAACTTATAATACTAATGTACTGTTTATAATATTTAAAAGTTTTTATAAATTACTATATTTTTTTAGGTTTTTATTGTAAAATATCTATATAGTAATTTTTTCTTTACAAGTTTTTCTATAAATTATCATTTTATTCAGTTTATTTGCAATATTTGGAGATTTCTTTTAGTAAGGTGGTGGTTTGAATAAAATAAGAATTTATATATTTTCGGTTTCACATAATTTTAGGATTATATTTTCAATATCCTTGATTGTTGCATCAGTTTTTATTCCAAGTGGATTATAATGGGTTTTAATAGCTATAAATCCCTCTTTTCTCAGTTCTTCAAAAATCAAGTCTAATTTTGGCGCGCTGGCCTTCAATGATTTGCATATCTTATGGACATCATAAAATGTTGCAGGGGCTTTTGCTTCCTTTAAGCAACTGTTTAGGAGTTTTAAAGCCTGTTTTTCACGGTTTATTTTTTTATTTTCAGTCTCGTCAATCATCTTTTGAATAAACTCTTCGTTTTGGATGTCTCCTAACCATAATGGCCCTGCATGGATTAGCTTTTCACCACAAACCGGACAGACATATTCAATTGGCCCAGCCAGGCCCATGCTTGTCTGTCTGTGAAGACAATTTTTGCAATGGCTGATGTAGCCGATATTTTTCAAGGATTCATCTGTTCTTTTTGAACCTTTTTTAACGTAAAGATATAATCTCATATAATGTTCAGTGCTGTGGGACATTTTCACTTCAATGCATTTGGCATACTTTGAAAGTGTCAGCGCAACGAAACCCGACAATATTCTTATGCCGGTTTCATGACAATATTCGCTTTTATACGGTTTTGCATTGTATTTGCGAATGCAAGGTTCCTTGTAGGTTCCACATAATGCGGAAGTGTCTGTGGCGGTCACGCATAATAGCGAATTTCTTCGAGAGCAATATCCTGCTGAATCAAGAAACGGTGAAGGTGTTCCGAACGGATCAATATCTATAACATCGAATTCCCCTCGTTTCATCCTTAAAAACATGCTTGCGTCATGTTGGAAAACCTCGATGTCGTCTAGGTTATTCAATTCAATGTTGTGTCTTTCGTAATGGTTGGCGATTTCACTTATGTCGTTGATGCATACGTTTCTAACGCCATCAATTTCATTTTTATAGCGCACGCCACGTATTCCGCTTCCCCCAAACAAGTCGCATATGTTTATTTCTCTCTGCTCTTGTTTTTGAAATACCTGGATTGCAAGTATTGACAAATCTCTGTTCAATTCCATATTTGGGTTATAGAATACCGGTGCATCAGACGAAATTTTATCAAATTCTGGAAATTCTATTTTTGTCAATCCCTCTTCAATACTTTTGATTTTATATTCATCCATTCGTTTCACTCTTGATTGTTTTGATTAATTATGTAATGTTTTAAATATTATTAGATTTAAATATTAGTATAGTTAATTTAAATCTAATTGGTGATGAATGTGTCAAATATTAAAGTTCCTATTGCAAAACCAATAATCGGGGAAGAAGAAATAGAAAATGTTGTTGAAGTCCTAAAATCAGGCATGATTGCTCAAGGTCCTAAAGTCGAGGAATTTGAAGAAAATTTTGCCGAGTGGGTTGGGGCTGAGTATGGTATAGCCGTTAATTCTGGAACTGCTGCATTGCATGTGGCTTTACTATCCTGCGATATTGGCCAAGGCGATGAAGTAATAACCTCTCCATTCACATTTATTGCAAGCGGGAATTCAATTTTGTACACTGGCGCCAGACCAGTATTCGCCGACATAGATTTAAAAACTTATACAATTGACCCAAATTCAATAGAAGATTTGATTACTGAAAATACCAAGGCAATCTTGCCGGTGCAATTATATGGCCAGTCAGCAGATATGGACAAAATCAATGAAATTGCCGAAAAATATGGATTGGCAGTCATTGAAGATGCTGCTCAGGCACATGGTGCAACATGCAAAGGCAAACCTGTTGGAAGCATGGGGGATATGGCTTGCTTTAGTTTCTATCCCACTAAAAACATGACCACCTCTGAAGGAGGAATCATAACAACCAATGATGAGGATTTGGCCGATAATGCTAAAATGTTTAGGGCACATGGAGCTAGCATAAGATATCACCACAGTGAAATAGGATACAATTTCAGGATGACTGACATTTCAGCGGCAATAGGTCTTGCACAATTGGACAAGATTGATGAATTCAATGACAAGCGTATTGCAAATGCCGCATACCTAAATGAAGGATTAAAGGATGTCGATGGCGTAATTACTCCTTATTGTGCTGAAGGTTCAAAACATGTGTATCACCAGTATACAATCAGGGTTGAAAAAGGAGATAGGGATGATTGGGTAGACATAATCAATGAATGCGGTGTTGGAACAGGTATCCATTATCCGATTCCATTGTACAATCAGCCTGTTTATAGAAAATTAGGAATTGAAGGAGATTGTCCAAAAGCCGAACTTGCTGCAGACAATGTGATTTCCCTTCCGGTTCATCCTTCTTTGACAAAAGAAGATTTAGATTTAGTAATCGAAGCTGTTAAAAAAGCTTCCAATGAGTTAGATTAAATTCTAACTATCTTTTTTTATTTCAGCATTTCGTTGACAGTGTCAACTTTAGCGTCCAGGGTTCTATTTTTTAAATCTCTTCTGTCATCTACTTTTATAACTGTATATACTCTTCCGATTCCCAACTCAAAAATGGCTTCTTGAGCGTTAGCTATTGCAGAGTATAGTTCCTCTAGATTTTCAGCTTCAATTTGAGTTCCCATTCCGGTCAATTGATAGTTAAGCCCTGAATCCTTAATTGATTGGACTGCAGCCGTTACATAATCTTTACATTCTGTAGTTTCGGTTCCGACAGGCAATATTGCAAAATCACACGTAATCATTTTTATCACCAGTAAAATTATTTATTTAACTTTGTATAAATCAATTTAGTAATGGTTAAATTAAACAAAGAAGAATTCAATGAGCACATTTTCACAAGGATTAACAACTTGATTTCCGATTATGAATTAATCAAGGAAGATGAATTGATTGCTGTTGCACTTTCTGGAGGAAAGGATAGTGTATTGACTTTACATGCATTGAAAAATTACCAAAACTTCCTGGATTTTGATTTGGTGGCAATCAGCGTTGATGAAGGCATTGAAGGGTATAGACAACATGGAATTGATTCGGCCGTTAACAATGCTAAAGAGTTGGGTGTTGAGCTTGTCCAAAAGTCATTTAAAGGTGAAGAGGGCTTTGCTTTGGATGACATTTATCAGGACTTTAAAAGTGCATGCATCCCCTGTGGGGTCTTTAGAAGGAATATCCTAAATAAAACAGCTTATGAGTTGGGTGCAGTCAAGATAGCTACTGGCCATAATCTGGATGATGAGATTCAATCCTTTTTAATGAGTTTTGCACGGGGAGACACGGTTAAATTCTCTAAGTTCGGCCCTGAACTTGATGTGATTCACCCAAAATTGGTTCCAAGGATTAAACCTTTATGGAACACTCCTGAAAAGGAAGTTGGCATGTGGGCAGTATTGAATGATATTGATATTCATCTTGATGAGTGTCCTTATTCTCATTTGTCTTTGAGGGCTAAAATTAAAGAGTTTTTGAATGTTAATGAAGATAAGTATCCTGGAATTAAAAGTAATGTGATGGAATCTTTTCAAAAGATATTGACATTTGAAAATGATATCTCAACAAGCCTCAATGAATGTGAAGTTTGCGGTGAGCCGACTTCATCTGATGTTTGCAAGGCTTGTGAGTTAAAGGATTTAATTTCTCAAAATTGCGAAGGCCATATATAATATGAAAAATGCAACAAGTATTGCTCCTTCTCTTTTATCGAATTTTGATTGTGTTTTACCAAATATGAAACATAATATTGTAACAAATACCATGAATATGACATCTATTAGCATGCTTGAGTCTAAAGGTATTGCACTTATGGCGCTGCTCGCACCCAATACGAATAATATGTTGAAGATATTTGATCCAATTACATTTCCTATAACTAGCTGATTTTCCCCTTTCTTTAAAGCGGTAAGTGATGTTACAAGTTCGGGCAAAGAGGTACCAACTGCCACAATGGTTAAACCTACCAATGTTTCACTCATTCCGAAGGCGATTGCTATATTTGAAGCGCTATCAACAACCAAATCTCCTCCAAGCACGATTCCAACAATCCCAACTATTATGAATATGATGCTTTTTGGAAGACTATATTTCGGTTTTTCCACTTCGCTGGATTTTTTTGATTTGCGTGAATTGATTACTAAATAGGCGATATATGCAATCATTATTATGAGCAAGATTATCCCTTCGATTGAGGAAATGTCCCAACCGATAATGATAAATGCTGCAAATAGAATTGTGATACCAACGAGGAATGGCAAATCTTTATTTAAAACCTCTTTTTCCATCAGTAATTCGCCAAGCAATGCTGAAAGACCGATTACCATTAGTATGTTAAACAGATTACTTCCAATTACGTTACTTACCGCCATGGCATTGCTGCCTGTCAATGAGGATGTAATTGAAACGGCCGCTTCAGGAGCACTTGTCCCTAAAGCAACAATAGTCAAACCAACAATGATTGTAGGTATTTTCAAAAGTGAAGCAATGCTACTTGCTCCATCTACAAAGAAATCTGAACCTTTAATTAAAAATAAGAATCCTACAAGCAATAAAACAACTTGAATAATTATCGATGCATCCATTATTCTACCTCTTCATCCTCTTCAGGGCCCAAATCAGTAACGATTACTTTATCTATTTGGTGCCCGTCCATGTCTATAATTTCAAAAATAAATCTACCGCATTCATATTTGTCCTCTTCATCGGGGATAGTTCCGCTTATGCTGAGGATAAGTCCTGCCAAGGTAGTATAATTGTCTTCTTCCTCATCAGGCAATGAATCCTTAAAGTCGAATAGTTCCTTAAATCTGTCAATAGGGTATCTTCCATCTATTAACCATGTTCCGTCATCTCTTTGAACCGCTTTAGGTTCGTCATCCTCGTCAATTCCCGGAATGTCTCCCACGATGCCCTCAAGCAAATCATTTAAAGTGATTAGACCTTCCACACTTCCGAATTCATCGACTACGAGGGACATGTGAACATATTCCTGATTTTCTTTAAATTCCTTAAGCAATTCTAACGTTTCGAGATGTTCGGAGACTACCAATGGCTCTTTTACAATTTTTTGAACATCAAATTTCTCTCCTGTGAACATCATTGAGAGAATATCCTTTGCTTGAACTACTCCAATGAAGTCATCAAGTTCTCCGGATGCGATAGGAAAGATTGATCTGCGGCTTTCAATGATTTTTACCTTATTGATTTCCCTGTCGTCTTCCAAATCAATCCAGATAATCTCGTTTCTTGGGGTCATGATACTTTCGACTTTTTGGTCGTCAAGCTTGAAAACCCTTTTGATGATGTCTTCCTCTTCTTTTTCGATGGTTCCGTCTTCCCTACCTTCCTGAATCATTAGTTCTATTTCCTCTTCTGTAACCAAATCATTGTTCTTATTTTCTATTCTCATTAACCATAACAGAAAACTGCTGGATTTAGCTAAAACGAAACTGACAGGTTTTGAAATTTTTGATAGAATCACCATGCTTTTTGCAACTTTCAAGGCAACTCTTTCAGGGTCATTTAAAGCGATAACTTTTGGAACAATTTCCCCAATGACCAATGTAAGGTAGGTAGTGACGATTACAACAATAGCTACACTGATAGGTTCGCTGTAAGGAATAAATGAAATGTATTTTGAAAGGGGTTCTGCCAATGTTACTCCACCAAAGGCCCCAGTCAAAACGCCGATTAGTGAAATTCCGATTTGCACGGTTGATAAAAATTCGTTAGGGTCTTCCAATAAGTCAAAAACAATTTGGGCGTTTTTATTCCCTTCTTCTAAGTATTTTTGCATTTTCGCTTTTCTGATGGATACAACGGCCAGTTCAGCCATTGATAGGTATCCAGTAAGGATTATTAAAATTAATATTATAATTATCTCGAGTGTCGTTCCAATCATTTCTAACAAACCATTAAAAATTATAAATCACTGGCTAGTTGAAAGTCAGTATTTCCATATATCGCATCCTGCATTTGCTGGACCGCAAGGGACGCTTCTTCTCTTGTGGCTACCTTTTTAAATATTCTCCTTTGTTTGACCTTTAGTGTTTTCCCGCAAACGCATTTTCGAGTTGCCACTCCTTTTTTTGCATATAATACACGACCGCAGTCGCAACGAAATATGAGATACATGATAGTTTTTCCAATAAAATTTATAGTAATTATTATTTAATCAATATATTATATAAAATTATCATTACATGCCAAATATTTTCATGAATAATGGTATGAAAACTTTGGATGGCAGAATAACTAATGTTGCAATGCTAACTCCCAGGTTAGTTCCGATTACAACCAATAATATTCTAAAGATATTGTTGTTCCACAAATCCCTGAAACTTTTGACTTTTGCTAGATTTCGAATATCTCTTTGCCTGACCTTTCTGTATTTTGCTTCAGTTAAACCTGAAAACCATCCTGCAGCAAGTAGGGGGTGTATGATTGTCAATGGTGCCACCAATCCTCCGACTATTGCGGATTGTATTTTTGATCCGGAAAGGATAGATCCGACAAAGCCCATTATCATGCTTATAACAATAAAATCATAGATGTTCCAGGTTATGTTTATCCCATTAAAATATGCCAGAAAAAATATCACAACAAATAAGATTGGAATTAGGGCCAAAAATATTTTAAGCCATGGAATTCCTTTTTTTTCATCGATTTTTTCCAAATCTCTAAATGGAGGCAGTGTTTCGGGATTGTCCAGGTATTTTTCAATACCTGGCTTGTGGCCAGCTCCGACTACTGCAATCACATGGTCTTGAGGTATTTGAAGTATTCTTCCCGCAAGATACGCGTCCCTTTCATGAACAAGGACTTCATAAACGCTTGGAGCTTCATCCTTAAACATTTCCATCAAATCATCAAGATTGTCTGGATTTTTCAGCTCTTCAATGTCAACCTCTTCGTCATCTCCAAATCCTAAAACGGAAGCTAAAAGTCCAAACATGAACTTGGCTTTCTCAAAAAATCCCATTTTATTCAAGGCTCTTTGCAATGTTGTGCTTATGTCCCTATCAATAAGGGCAATTGGGATTTCCAAGTCTTCAGCAGCTTCAATAGCCCCAATCATTTCAGAACCCGGTTTGACGTCAACGTCCGCTCCAATCTTAGACTGGAAATATCCAAGAAGTGTTGTGGTTAAAAATAATCCTACTTTGTTGTCTTTAATGATTTGGGTGACAGATATTGTATCATCTTCTTCAATCCCCGCCATTTCCTTTTTTAAACGAGTATATCTGCCTCTATCCAGTTCAATAGCCACTACTTCGGGATGTTGTTCGTAAATAGCATCTTTTACTTCATCCACACTGTCTGCAGAGACATGAGCAGTACCTATTATTGTTAAGCATTCTCTTTTCATTAAAATAACACTTCTTCATTAAATTTTATTATCTAATTATTATTGGATTTTAAATATATAAAGTTAATCTTTGATTAATTTCAGTTCATTATTTTCATAGATTGCCACATTATCGCATATGTTTTTTTGACAACAGTATGCAATGTCTTTTTTATATCCAAGTTTGGCCAGACGCATTCCTGTTCGTGAGTTATAGAATCCTGCCTTTAAGGAGTTATAGTCTCTGCTTGCAATGATTGCCGCTTTAGCCAGATCATTTATTTCATACTCTTCTAGGTTTTGGCAAATCCAGTATAGGATTTCACCGCAGGACAGGAAATCCTCAAGCGCAAATTTTCCCTTAACTCCTGCCATGACAACATCAATGTGGTTGTTGGCAATTTCCGTTGATTTCTCTCCTGCCGCCTTTGCATTCACAAGGCATCCAACAAGGACTTTTGAGTTCATGTTTTCAAGAATCCTTGTTCCATTGGTGGTGGTCAAAATCAAGGTTTTCTTTTCTGTTTCATATTTTTCAACAGATTCCGGGGAATTTCCAACATCAAACCCTTCGATTTTTTCTCCGTTACGTTCTCCAGCAATAACTCCATCAAACTCCTCTTTGAGTTTAAAAGCTTCCTCTGGTGTAGAGCAGGGGATCACCCTTTCAAAATTATTGAATGCAGAGGTTATTGTAGTGCTTGCCCGAAGGGCATCAACCATTATGGATACATCTTCACTGATTGTTGTCTCAAAACTCAATGTGACTTTCATGAAGTAATTTATATTAAATAATGATATAATAATATTATGAAAATTGTCACAACACCAATGTGTGAGGAAATTGTTAAGTTAGCGGGCATTGATGATTATAGTGTAAACAGACATCCTGATGAAGAGGATGGGGATTTAGCTATTTTATTATCTGAAAGTAAGGTGCAAATGGAGTCTCTACCCATTAAGCTCAATACTCCTTCACAAATATTTGAAAGCATTCGAAAAGTGTCTGAGATAGGTCCGAAAGAATTGTCTGATGAGGAAATTTTATCTTTTTTTGATGAGTATGAACTGTCCAAGAAATATTTGAATTCCAGTTTTACAAGGGATATGAATATTAAGGTATACTCTGAATTTTTAAAGGATATAGTTTTGGATATGGGATTTAATTTAGACTCTGAAAACTTTGATTATGTTGTTTATCCGGATTATTTGAAAAGCAAAGTTCTGGAAGATGAAAACTTGGTTGAAATCCCATCCCATGGGGGGATTTCTAAAAATCCATTTGAAAGAATCGAAGTGAGATATGCTATTTTAGAAAGTTTAATATAGATATTCCATTAATATATTATATTACTATTAATTGCATTTTTTGAGAGTTGTTAATATGTATGAAACATTAACATTTACTGGTGGAGTTCACAAAAGTGAAGAGATAAAGGAACTTATTGAAGATTTGGGAGGATTTATTCTTCAAGAAAGCATTCAACAAATGGAATTGGTATTGAATATTGCAGTTCCTTTAGAAGATGTTGATAAAATTGAAGTGAAATCTAAAGAGTTATTGGGAAAATTATCCGTTGCTCCTATGGCTGGTTCTGAAATAGCTATTGTTTCTCCAACCCTTGCAAGACACCATTTGCCTCATGCCGCATGTGACATTTCCGAGTATTTGCGTGAGTATGGTGCAAAGGATAACATGATTGGTCTTGCAAGAGGGGATGGAAAAGGCACTTCTGGAATTACTGAAGAGGAAAAATCATTGATTGAAGAGCATGATATAGCTATTTTTGCATTAGGCAGCTTTGAAAACTGCATAAAGGAAAAGTCATTTTTATATGATGATATAACCATTCCGGTTATTGTGACAGGAGCTCCCGATATTGATGTTGAGGAACTCCCTGGTGCTGATGCATATGTTGGAGACTTGGGCAGGATTCCAAGAAGGCTTAGAAGGGGTCCGGATATCCGCGCACTCGATAAGCTAGTCGAAACAACTGAAAAGATTTTAAATGATAGAAAACGTGAAATGGTTCTTGATCCACCATTAGTACCGTCTATCGTTGTTAAAAATGCAATTGAAAATCAGGTAAGGGAAATTAAGGATGTAATTTCTCCAGCACCGGTAACCTCTCAACTGGACGGAGTTCGTGTAAAATTAAATTATGATAAACATGCTGATACAATAGCGAATGTGGTCATTGACGGCAGGAAATTGTCCGAAATTGCAGACATTAAAAAATCATTCATGTATGACTATATTCTGGTTAAAATCAATAGTGAGAGTTCTCTTGTAGAGGATTCAAACTAATTTCTTTTTTTTTATTTTATTATCCTCATCCCGAAGAAGTTTATAGCATCCACCAAATCGTTGAATTGTTCCAGTTCTCTTTCTATGACATTTTCATCAGTCATGTCTATGCTTAATTCTCCGTCAACACTTAAAGTATCGGGACCACGACCGACGAGCCTTTCAATGCCGTCAGCGCTCAATATTCTTTCGGCATCTAGCTGATGAACAAATGACCTTCCGGGAATTATCACTGCCTGTTTGATTTCACTCAAGTCCAATTTTTCTAAATCTTCTTTGGTAATCAGACAAGCTATCTCTTTTTCAACTGCAACAACATTGACGCTATCTGCTTCCAGTTTGTCGAATATTTTGGAAATGTACGGTTCTGCAATTTTGGAAGTTATTATTGTCGCTTCACCAGTGATGGGTTTTATAAATTGCAGGAATACCTCATTTTCATCATCTGCTATTGCGAATGGTCCTCCTGTTTCGGGGTCGCATAATGGTGTGCCGCTCACTCTGAATTTGTACTCTTTATTGATCTGTTTTACGAGTTCTGCAAATTCTTCAACCGGCTGGGATTCGATCCCTTTGATGATTGGCTCGTTGCCTAGGATTAATCCTTCATTGAATGTATTTGCAAATCTCATCAAAAGCATTCCTTTCGCTCCCCATTCTTCAAGGGAGTTGCAGGTTTGCCTTAACACGTCCCCATCGTTAACGCCGGGTATTATTACTGCAGCGCCGGTTAGATCGATATTTTCACAGAAGATTTTGCAGGCGTCAAGAGCCTCTTGGGGGTTCGGATCCTTGACCCATTCTTTTCTAAGTTTAGGGTCTGATGAAAAAATGGTAAATGAAACTTCTTTAACCCCATTATTTATCAGTCTTGAAGCCATTTGTGAATCGTTTATTCCTTTTCCGCAAGTGTATCCTAGGATGGACGGTATTGAAAATTGATTAAGATTTGCGGTTAGTGTCTCAAGATGAGGATAACAGCTTATATCTCCGCCACCGCTGATGTACGCGCTTATTTCGCCTCGACCCATATTCATCATCAAGGCACTTTGTACTTCGTTCATTACTTCAAAGGGTGATTTAAATTCACTTTGAGTTTCACTTATCCCCTTGCTGCATCTTTCACAGCCTATCCTGTTGGGTAAACAGTGTGCACAGCCAAAACTTTTAACTTCTTTTACCTTTCTGAAATAACAGTATTTACAAAAACCGTTACAATCTTTTCCAGGTATTCCTCCAACATCCGCTACAAGTTGCATAATTTATAATTTTTTATTTCATTTTATTTAAAATAGAGTATGATTTTTTTGCAAAAATTTCGTATTACTTTTAGTATTATTTATTACTATGGGGCTCAAAAGTAATAATTTTTTATTTTTGCTTAAATTTAATATAACTTATTATATTTTTTTATTTAATTGTATGAATTGATTTTTTAGAATTATTTTAATTTTTATTTATAATAATTAGTTTTTTATCAAAACAAATGAATTTTAAGAAAAATCAAAAGTAATACTTTTGGTGATTTTTTTCTTAAGTGAAAAGTCTTTTATTATACTTTATAAACTTTTCTAAAACTTTCCATAGGTAATCTTTATATTATATCTTTTATAAAATAAAATTTGTATACCATATGGCTGGCTATTGCAAAAACTTGCTTTGTAGCTTTACTCAATTTGGTAAGAGAATTTACCATTGACGTGGTATATTAGTTAAACTCTATTTATTTAGGAGGGAAAAAATGGCAAAGTTTGATGATAAAATCGATTTATTCGATGATAGAGGCAATGAAATTGCATCTGGCGTACCAATCGAAGCTATCAGTCCATTAAGAAACCCAGCAATTCAAAGCATCGTTAAAGGTGTAAAAAGAACTGTTGCAGTAAACTTAGAAGGACTCGAAAAATCTGTAAAAACAGCATCTGTTGGTGGAGACAAATCTAGAATATTAGGAAGAGAATTAGATCTCGCTATTGTAGATAACGCAGAAGCAATCGCAGACAAAATGAAAGAAATTATCCAAATTTCTGCAGACGATGATACTGTTGTAAAACCTATTTCCGGAGGAAAAAGGTTATTAGTACAAGTACCAACTCAAAGAATTGATGTTGCTGCTGAATATTCCACAGCTCCATTATCCTCTGCTTCCGCTTTAGTACAATCTGTTATTGACATTTGTGATGTAGACATTTACGATGCTAACTTCGTAAAAGCTGCAGTATTAGGTAGATACCCACAATCTGTAGACTACAAAGGATCTAACATTGCAACCATGTTAGACATTCCACAAAAACTCGAAGGTGCAGGTTACGGTTTAAGAAATGTAAAAGCAAACGACTTCGCTGCTGCTACATTGAAAAACACTTTCCAAGCTACTGCATTAGCAGCTATCTTCGAACAAACTGCTATGTTTGAAATGGCTGACGCTTTAGGTTCATTTGAAAGATTACACTTATTAGGTTTAGCTTACCAAGGCTTAAACGCTGATAACATGGTTTACGACTTAGTAAAAGAAAACGGTGCAGAAGGTACTGTTGGTAGTGTAGTACAAGCAACCATTGCTCGTGCAGAAGCTGACGGTGTAATTGCTCCTCAAGAACAATTAACTGATTTCGCTATTTACGGAACTGATGACGCAGCTAAATGGAACGCATACGCTGCTGCTGGTGCAGTTGCAGCAACTATGGTTAACGTAGGTGCAGCTCGTGCAGCTCAAGGTATTCCATCTACTTTATTATACTTCAACGACAACCTCGAATTCGCTACTGGTTTACCTGGTCTTGACTATGGTAGAGCAGAAGGTGTAGCTGTAGGATTCTCCTTCTTCAGTCACTCCATTTACGGTGGTGGAGGTCCTGGTCTCTTCAACGGAAACCACGTTGTAACTAGACACAGTAAAGGATTCTGTATTCCTTGTGTAGCTGCTGCTATGTCCTTAGATGCAGGAACACAACTCTTTTCACCAGAAGCAACTTCTGGTTTAATTAAAGAAGTATACAGTCAAATTGATGAATTTAGAGAACCTATTAAAGCAGTCGCAGAAGCTGCTGATGAAATTAAAGGTGACATCTAATTAATTTGTTAAAATCTAATTTTTGAAGGTTAGAAGATGGATATTGAAATATTTCCTTACAGAGTTCTTGGAAGCGATACAACAGAAAAGTTGTTAAACGATTTAGAATCCCTTGAAGATGTTAAAAGGACTGTTATCCACGGTCCAAGATTCCCAAAAGGGGAAGCAACTTTACCACCAAAATATAGGGAACGTAGAGTTATTAACATTCAAGGGGAAGATGTTGTTTTACAAGTTAAAACCGCAAGAATATTCCTTGAAATAACTATGGAATCTACAATTGATGAAGTCGAAGAAATCTGTAATAAACATATTCCATATGGTTTTGATATTAATCAGGACAGGTCCAATTATATCAGAAAACAGAAAACAGTTACTGACAGGATTAAATATGGGGATTCAGATTTACCAGACGAATTGGTTGGAATGTCAGATCAATATTCAAAATTCGATGACCATGTGAAAATTATTAAAAAGGATGACTAGATTAATATGATAGGACGTTGTACTCACGTAGTTGATTGCAGAGAAACAAGCGGCATGGGTAAAGGTGGAAGTCTTGCTCAAAGAGGGACTTTCGCTGAATGCGGTACTGATGTATGTGCAGTGGCTATGTCTCCGGGACGTAGACACATTACCAAACCAGTTTGTGAAATCACTTTCGGTTTACGTGAAGCAAATGTTTTAACAAGTACAATGGTTTTAAATGCTGGTGCTGGTGTTCCTAGTGATGCTCCTGCTTCAGGTGGTACCTTATTTGGTCTCACTGATAAAGAAGTGGAACAATTACAAAACTTCAAATTACTTGTAGTTCACTTAGGAGGAGTTGCCAATCATTTAATTTACAAAGCAAGATTAATTCTAAGGAATGTAAATAAACACTGTATTATTATATGTGAATCACCAGTCGACCATGAAGATTTTGCCAAAATTGGTGTAAAAACTTCCAAAGTCATGCCAGATTATGAAGATATTAAAACCCAGGGAACTATTGATGATATTGTTACAGGGGTTATCCGTGGTGAAACAATTTCACAAGAAAAATTAGATGAAATTATTAGAAAAGTTAAATTAGCATTAGGAGATGCATAATTATGGTACAAATTTATCCAGGTACTTCTCAGGTTGCTCAAAACAGAAGAAACTTCACTAACCCTGAATACGAGTTAGAAAAGTTAAGAGAAATCTCTGATGAAGACGTAGTAAAAATATTAGGTCATAAAGCTCCAGGTGAAGAATACAAATCAGTTCACCCACCATTAGATGAAATGGACGAGCCAGATGACAGTGTAAGAGAATTAGTAGCACCTATCGACGGTGCTAAAGCAGGAGACAGAATCAGATACATTCAATTCGTAGACTCAATGTACTTCGCTCCAGCTCAACCTTTCTTAAGAGCTAGATCTTACTTATCCAGATTTAGAGGAATCGATACTGGTACATTATCCGGAAGACAAGTAGTAGAAGCAAGAGAAAGAGACATCGAAAAACTCTCAAAAGTTCTCTTAGAAACCGAATACTTCGATACCGCAAGAACCGGTATTAGAGGTGGAAGTGTACACGGTCACTCCTTAAGATTAGATGAAAACGGTTTAATGTTCGATATGCTCAGAAGACAAGTATTCAACAAAGAAACCGGTAAAGTCGAAATGGTTAAAGACCAAATTGGTAAAGAATTAGACGAACCTGTAATTTTAGGTGAACCATTAGACGAAGAAACTTTAAGAGCAAAAACCACTATTTACAGAATAGATGGTGAAGCATACAAAGATGACGTAGACGCTGTAAAAGTTTGTCAAAAAATACACGTTTCCAGATCCTTTGGTGCATTCAATCCAGAAGCAGGATGGTAGTTAACATGGCTGATAAAAAATTCTTAGATGCAATGAAAAAGAAATTCACTGAAGACCCAACTGAAAAAACAACCCAATTCTATAACATGGGTGGTTGGACTCAATCTGAGAAAAAGACTGCATTTGTAAATGAAGGTAAAGAAATCGCTGAAAAAAGAGGAATCCCAATGTACAACCCAGACATTGGTTCTCCTTTAGGTCAAAGGGCTTTAATGTCTTACCAATTATCCACTACTGACACTTTTGTAGAAGGTGACGATTTACACTACATTAACAACGCAGCTATCCAACAAGCTTGGGATGATATTAGAAGAACTGTAATCGTAGGATTAAACACTGCTCACAACGTTCTTGAAAAAAGATTAGGTATTGAAGTAACTCCTGAAACCATTACAAACTACTTAGAAACTGTAAACCACGCTATGCCTGGTGCAGCTGTAGTTCAAGAACACATGGTAGAAACTGACCCATTAGTAGTACAAGATTCATACGTAAAAGTCTTCACTGGTGATGATGAATTAGCTGACGAAATCGACTCAGCATTTGTTTTAGACATTAACAAAGAGTTCCCTGAAGAACAAGCTGAAGCTTTAAAAGCTGAAGTTGGCGGAGCTATTTGGCAAGCTGTAAGAATTCCATCCATTGTAGGAAGAGTCTGTGACGGTGGTAACACCTCCAGATGGTCTGCTATGCAAATTGGTATGTCCATGATTTCTGCATACAACCAATGTGCTGGTGAAGGAGCTACTGGTGACTTCGCATACGCATCCAAACACGCAGAAGTTATTCACATGGGTACTTACTTACCTGTAAGAAGAGCAAGAGCAGAAAACGAACTTGGTGGAGTTCCATTCGGATTCATGGCAGATATCTGTCAAGGTTCCAGAGCTTACCCTGATGACCCTGTAAGATCAACCTTAGAAGTAGTAGCTTTAGGTGCTGCTTTATACGACCAAATCTGGTTAGGTTCTTACATGTCTGGTGGTGTAGGATTCACCCAATATGCTACCGCAGCATACACCGATAACGTATTAGACGATTTCACCTACTACGGTAAAGATTACGTCGAAGACACTTACGGCGACTTATGCGCAGCACCTAACAACATGGACACTGTTCTTGATGTAGGTACTGAAGTAGCATTCTACGCATTAGAACAATACGAAGAATACCCAGCTTTACTCGAAACTCACTTCGGTGGATCTCAAAGAGCTTCCGTTATTTCCGCAGCTGCTGGTTGTTCCACTGCATTCGCTACTGGTAATGCACAAACTGGTTTAAGCGCATGGTACTTATCCATGTACTTACACAAAGAACAACACTCCAGATTAGGATTCTACGGTTTCGATTTACAA